>CADDZN010000236.1 GCA_902812375.1 bacterium
CTGTGAGGCTGCCCAGCAGCCCATACCCAGTCGCGTAATGGGCGTGAACAATGTCTGGTTTGATGCGCCGCAGAATTTTGCGGACCTGTGGAGCTGCGAGGACGTATCGAGCGACGCCTCCAAGCGGGATCAGCTTGATGACCGCGACATCGGCCTCTGAGATCTCACCGATCTCGAACGACAGCACAAAGACCCGCCATCCGCCGCGCGCAAAGTGCCGAGCCCACTTTGCGGTGTGAGGTCGCGATGCATTGGCGAGCAAAGCAAGGGTCCGTATCGATCTACTCCACGTTCGAGGCGTACGCGCAGCAATAAATGTTTCGAGTTATGACTCTAGGGAACTGCTGGTAGAAATGGAAGTACAAAATCGAGAAGAGCGGCTTCACGAAGACTCGATGGATGAAGGTAAAGATCAATCGCTTCCAGAGCGTGCCGGGGCGAGTCTCCGAGAAAACAATATCGCCAGCAAATCCCGCATTGCGAAGCAAGTGCTCCAATAAGTCAGGGGCGATCAATAGCCTGTGTGTCAAGTCGCCATAAAAGGTTGGCAGCACAAAGGGGCACCGCGCGTTAGGCAAGCGCAGGATGAGGCTGCCGTCCGAACGAAGTCTGTTTCTCGTCGCTCGCAACGTGGATTCCACAGTCTCGGGCGCGAGGTGCTCAATCACGTCGAGTGCGATTATGCTGCCGTACGTTATCTCAGTACTTTGAACGTACGGCAGCCAGCTTCCCTCGCAGGCGTTAACCCCCACGACTTGTTGCGCATGGTCGATCAGGTCTGCCGCGGAATCGATTCCTGCGACCTTCGAATAGCCCGCCTCGGCGAGGGCAGCGAGCAGGTTGCCAGCTCCGCATCCAATCTCTAGCACCGAAGTTGCCCTGTTAGCGGGCAGCCATCGATAAATGTCGCGTAGCCCTCGCCGCCCTTGAGCAAGTGCCTCTTGCCGCGATGGCTTGTACCGCACGGGGTCGTGGACGCCATAATCCATCAACGGAGGCGCGCCAGGTGAACGCTCGAGCACCTCAGTCACGAAATGCTGATCGAGCGAACATGTGTAATGATTTCGCTCATGCGATGACGGTTGCCGTAGCCACTTGCTAGGCAGCGAGCGCGCCCCGCAGCCGCGATACGCTGGCGGGCCTCGGGCCGGTCCAGATAGAACCGGGACTTATCGAGAAGCTCTTCATCGGACCCGAAGAATTCCGCCTCCGTCCCTTCTCTGAAGAGGCGCAAATGCTCCGGGCTCCGTTCCGCAAGCATGAACGCACCGCACGCTGGAATCTCGACACTTCGCGTGGTCTGCTGATCGCGGTTCACTTTGCGAAGAAATGCAAGGTTGATATCGAACGCCGCAATCGCGCGCGGATAATCTTCCCCCCAGGCTGCAACACGTTCCACTTTGAGATTCGGATGGTACCTGCGCCTCGGCCAAGGGCCCCAGACCCGGACACTAAGGTCGTGACTGGCGAGAAACGTGAGCGACCGCTCGCGATCGGCTTCCCAAAATGCAATGCACCCTAAAGGCCCGCCGAAGCGTTCCCGATCCTCGCGGGAGATCTGTATCGGTCGGTGAACCCGCTCCGAGTACCCATTGTCAACCATGATGGCGCGTCTTGCTCCGGCGTCGAGGAGCTCACGGACATTCAGGCACTTAGTCGTGACATGGAGGTCGTAAAGAGGGATGCACGCCCGATATAGTGCCGTTTGATTATGGGGATTCATCATGTCGTCGGGCGAATAGGATAATAGAATCGCCCGAGGGTTTCGCAATCTCACTTCTTCAAGCGTGGCGGGCTCGATGAAAAGCCCCTTATCTATCCAGAGCAGATCGATTGGCTGCCGCGCCGCCTCTAGAATTCTAGCGTTTGTCCCAGCCGAATCCCCTGGCAGGCCCACCCGGCGTCGCGCCGCGTGCATTATGCGAACAACGCGTCGCCTTCGAGTCGGCGTCGTGTCAATGCCAATGACATGGTGCCCAATGTCTGTAAGCGCCTCCATCCGATGGAGGCACGTCTCGCCCGGCTGGAGAGGTCCCACATAAAGTATTCGCAGGCGGCCCGAAGCAGAATCAATCATCGAGCTCGGGCAAGATTCTGGCGAGCTCGGCACGAACCGCAACGTAGTTGCAGAATGAAAAGGTTTCCTCTCTTTGGTCATACTGAGGAAAGAAGACAACTCCTCGTGGGTGCAGCTTGGCCAACTGGTACCCCGCTGGCTGCAGCAAATCGAATGCATCGACCAAAAGCGCGCGCGCGTCAGCCCACGCTGCGCCGTACTCGAACTGAATGAAGTCGACGCGCTGTTCCGAGAGCATTCGCTGAAAGCCACGCAACACCGCGATCTCGTGTCCCTCGGTGTCTATCTTTAACAAATGGACGCGGTCCGCCTTCCTTTCCGTCGCCACGTCGTCGCCGCAGCGCACCCGGACCGATCCGCGGGCAATCTGATGAAGGTTGAAATGCACCTCGGCTCGTCGGTGATGCAGCGAGTTCGTACCCGCGTGTTCGGAGACCGTATCGACGTACAGCGGCGCCTCGCTCTCCGAATCGCCCAACGCAAAATTTTCGGCTACGATTGCTAAACCCGCAGATGCGAGGCGAGCGCGCAATTCTTCGAAGGTTTCCAACGTAGGCTCAAAGGCAAAGAGTCGTGTCGATCCTCTCAATCCGCGCATCGCTTCGACAGACCAGTCACCAACGTTGGCCCCGACGTCAAAGATCGTCGGTGTCGTGCCGGTGGTATCCCAATACTTCTTGATTATTCCAAGGAACCAATACTCTCCATTGTTTTTCGGATCGCCATCGCCCTCCCCGCGAGCGCGGTTGAGCATGTGGCGAGCAAATCGGATTCTCTGCGACCGCGACAGAAAGGCCTCCATCGTGGCGTCAATTGTCCGTGTGAGCCGATTACTCATTGTCGATTGACCGCGCGCCATTCATGACACCAAGAATATCGAACGCCTCGCGAAATCTACGTTCCCACGTATGATCCTTGACGCATCGGACGCGCGCGGCCGCTCGAACGCGTTCGCATTCGTCAGAATCGGATAGAAGCCGACGAATGATCTGCGCGCAGTCATCCACGTCGTGATACCCGAATATCTCTTTGCCTTTTTGGTATACCCGGCTGAGATCCGGCTGGTCTCCGGTTACGTAAACCGCCCCACACATCGGAACCTCGAAATCCCTTCCCTTCAAGCACATTTCCCGCATCGAGTAGCCAATCCCGGAAATTCCGAGATTTACTCTCGAGCTAGCGTAAACTTCCACCATTTCCGTCGCGGTGATCGGGCCTTCATCCCAGCCTGGTCCGAAGGTCTGGACCCGGAGGCCTCGTTGGCGAAGTCCGCGAATGAAGGCGGCCCGCCGGCCGTATCTTTGCCCGATAAACGACACGTCGTACATGAATGGTCGTTCAGGCAACGGTCGAAAATGATCTGGGTTTGCGCCCTCGGGCCAGAACATCGCGAGACCGCCCTCGACTAGATACTTAACGATCGACGTCGAAGCATTCGTAAGGTTGAGATCGTAAGCAGCGGCGAGGTCATGCGCGCCTGTATAACGGCCGCCGCGCACGTAGCCACGAAAATACAGACGATCGTCCCACCAGTATGCGCACGTTGGAATGCCAAGTGCACCGATAGCCTTAATTGTGTCAGCGGTGACGTGGTACCCGCTCAGGTAGGCAACGAATACGTCGATCGGGTCTCGGCGGTGTGTCTCGCGAACGTATTCACGCAGATTTTTGTCGAGGGACGCTCGCCTGCTTATCCAGTCCGGAGCGCGGTCGTCAAACCCGTGCTCACGAAGGTAATACGGCGTTAGGCGACCTATCGAGCGAAGGGCTGGCGGGATGTTGTGACGCTCCCACTCGTCCAGCGGCGTAGCATACAGGACATGGGGCGCGACGGCCGCATGCGCTCTGAAGCCGCGCGCCGAGTAGCGCGCGCGGAGACTTTCGCGCAGCGTCTGCTCCGTAAGCTCAAACGGCAGTCCGAGTCTTGTTGCGCGCGCGCGGTAGTGCCGATCGTCGTTGCGAATCGTTCGTTCCTGGCGCCGACTCTTGTATTGCGTCCACAGAGCATCGATCCACCACTTTCGCTTTAATTTGCTGCGCCAGTCCAGTGTCCCCACAGACGACGCACGTCGGGCGTCATCGTTCAAACACGATCCTTCTGAAAAACGAACAACCCGCAGGCGTACTCGTGCTTTCGTGCGCTCTCCAGGCTTGCGCTTTCAACGCCGTCACCACCGTCCTCCACCAATGCAAACGACCGGAGCCCAAGAGGCTCGAACAATTTCACAATCCGTTGCGGGTCGAACACGCGATGAGCGTCGAAGCATAGCCTCTCCCGACCAACCGGCGTCCCCAGGAGCAGCGTTCCGCCGGGCGCCAAGACGCGCGTTAGCTCCGCCGCCGCGACTCGATAGCCATCGGGATCAATGGGGTCCCCGTAACGACCCAGGCCGACATGCTCCAGAACATGGAGGGAACTCAAACTCGGTACCGTATCGCTGCGAAAAGGCATGGCGACGATCGAGCCAGTCCTGAAGGTGAGACCGGGCACATTCGCCTCGAGAGGGCGGATATCCACGTATTCCACTTCACAGAAGGGGAGGACGTGCGCCACGAATCCGTCGACTCGAGACCCGACATCTACGTGCTTCCGAACGCCGCGCTCATACAGGTTGCGCGCTGCCCACAGATCCTGGTGGAAATAGTGACCTTTAGCCGACCCCGCGGGTGCGAAGCGTTCGTGAGACGTATAGTAGAGGTCCCCAAGGGTTACCGGGAACTCGCCGTTACTCACCCTCCGGTATGCCAACAGGTTCCGAAGGAAGAAAGGCACGCCCCTCCAGTGGTCCACTAATGTTCGTGGGTCGGCGACCAGGCTCTGGAAAAAGCGATAACCCGCCGCGCGGCCGTTACTCATGAGAGGCGAACGCCCAGTCTCCGGTGGCATTCAGCTGTCGAGCAAACTCGACGTACGTAGCGCGATTGTAATGGTATGGGAAGTCCTGCATGTTCGGCGCAGCGTCCTCCGCGAATGTTACGATGGAGTTGTCAACGCTGACAGAATGTAGCCGCGGAAACAGTGCGGATTGGTGGTCGACTGCTTCACGAATCGCGTTTGCTCGCTCGATATACTTGGTTCTGGTCTCTAATGCAGTCGGAAAATGCAAGTAAAAAATCGGGATCGCGCCGAACCGGCTTCTCACCTCTCCGAAAAAGCTTCCAAGAAGCGTCTCCAGCGATTCCAATGGAATAAGGCCTCGACTCTCAACTGTGTGAGACAGTTCCTCGCTACGCGTCGTGT
>CADDZN010000237.1 GCA_902812375.1 bacterium
GAGTGGCGGCTACCGACGCCGGCCCGCGCCTCTCCGACAGGCCCTTTACCGTAACGATGTGATGGTACGGACCGAGACGCACTCTCACAACATCCCCAACCTGAAGTTGCTTTGCGCGTTTGGCTCGGTCGCCATTGACCTCGACCTTGCCGCTCTCGATTGCGTCAGCCGCGAGCGAGCGCGTCTTGTAAAAGCGCGCGGCCCACAACCATTTGTCGAGTCGGACCTTGCCATCGTCCACTGAAGTCATCGCGTTCGTTGCCAGCGCCGAGGGTTCGGAGTCATCAAGATAAGGAAGATTTTTCCGTCGCGGGGTGGCACGTGGCTGAAGAAGACTGGTCAGTACAATTAAAAAAGATAGAGCGGCAGTTCGATGGACTGCCGCCCGAGCCTTCGCCTGCATTCAAGAAGATGCAAAGCGAAGAAGAGCGCCGCGCCAAAGAACGGACGCAGCAGCGCGCTGCGATGTTCGGCGCTGGCGCGCGGCTCGTCCTCGTGTTCGCACTTTTTGCAGCCCTCGTGTTCTGGCCCTACGCGAAGGAATGTGGCACCGGTCTCTTCAGTTACATCGGAGTCGAGGCTGTCATCATTGCCGGCGGAATCTGGGTCGGCATCACGACGTGGAAATATCGACTGCCGAAGATGCACATCCTCTCGTTGCTGATAGTGCTGGTCGGGCTTGGCTTGATTGTCGCTGACGTATTACCGCGCACCGGCTACGCCGTAACCGACCCCAAACATCCGCCACAGACTTGGTGTGCGGAGGAGGCGAGCCCGAGCCTCCCGCCAGTGACGAGCCTCCTCGGAGAACGTGTTCATTACGCGAGCGAATCCCTGGGCAGTCGCTGGCAGGAAAGCAGCGCCGATCTCGCTAAGCAACTCCTGCCCAAGCGAGATGCGCTAAGGCATCTCGAGCGTCCTGAATTGTTGTCCCGACCATCTCCCTGAAGGCATCCACCCACATAGTCGCGGTACCGCGATCGACTCGGTAAATGCGCGGCGGCGTCGCTGGCGCCGGATCTCCCAAACGCCGCGGTGCGGGACCGCGCGCTCGCGTCGGTGCGCGAATCTCAATCCGTCGCGGAAGAGCTTCCATTCGCTGCCGGAGGAGTGGCTCCGGGCCGTCTGGCGGTAATGGACCAATGCGATCGCGCATTAACTCGAGCTCAGGGCCGATCATTGTGCCGCCTGGACCCTCGAACCCCATACCGCCGGGGCTAGGCATCCCAATCCGGAACGGTCGTCCGAATCCCATGATGTCGCTCGCCTTTCCAGCGACGACTTGGACATCGCGGAAACGCCCACCGGAATAGACGCGGAGTGTTACCCTGCTCCCCGGTGTGAGCTTTTGCACTTCGCGTGTCAACCGATGCGCCGTGAGACCATTGGTGTACGAATCCTCGACGTCAGCGCTCGGTGTGCGGAGGTCCACTCCATTGATCGCCGCGATCCGATCGCCTTCGATTATTCCCGCCGCCTCGGCCGGACCCTTTGGCGTCACTGCCTCGACGAACACTCCGAGCGTATCGCGCCGCGTCCCCGTTGCGCGGAGCTCGATCCCCAGCGCCGCGCGTTTTGCAAGGGCCGAATCCGTTCGCATGTAGACGACGTTGTCGAGACCCGGCCCGCCGAAGATGCGCATTCCGATCTTTCGACATTCCAGGTGCCCATCCGAGTACTTCGTGCAGGTAGAGTCGGGTTTTGCGCTCGGTGACTGCGCGCTCGTTGCCGCGGCTCCGACTGCCGCAACTCCAGCGGTTAAGAGCAGTAGTGCTTTCATTATTCCCTCTTGATGGTTCTGTGTGATCTGACATCGATCTCCATCCAAGGGTTGCCGGTGCAAAATCGACCCTGGTCGGCGATATTCAGGAATGTCCACGACCCTCGAGCCACCACCCAAACCATCCGCCATCCGGGACGTTGACGTCCATGCCTTCGAGCATCATTGGCAGGACGAAGCCGACGCGGCCTACCTGTACCGCATCCTGGCGGACGCGGAGACGGACCCGAAGAAGAAAGACACTTATTCCCGACTCGCGGACGTCGAGGACCGGCATGTTGTGGTGTGGGCAGACCTTCTCGCCCGAAACGGCCATCCGCCAACTCGCTTCAAGCCGAGTACGCGCGCGCGTTTGCTGGCAACCTTGGGCCGGTGGTTTGGTCCCGGCTTTTTGCTCCCGATGCTTCTTGAGGAAGAGGGGCGCGAAGTCAAAGCGTACCTCGACATGCATCGCGCCACGCCGCGCGGCGCTCCAGGCGGAGCCGAGGCACTCACCCTCGCCCGCGAATCAGCCGAGCACGCAACAACGCTGGGTGAGATCGCCGGAAAGGGTGCGGAGCCTTGGCATAAAACATCGTCGGGCGGATTTCTCCGGAACGTCGTTTATGGTTTCAACGATGGATTGACGGCGAATTTCGGACTTGTCGCCGGTGTGATTGGCGCCGCAACCGTCAACCAGCATCAGGCTGTGGTCGTTGCGGGCGTCGCGGGCCTCATTGCCGACGCACTGTCCATGGGATCGAGTGGCTACCTCGCGAGCAAGAGCGAACGCGAGGTCTATGATTACGAGATCTCGATGGAAAAGACGGAAGTGGAGCTAATGCCCGAGATCGAGCGCGACGAGCTCGCGATCATCTACGAAGCCAAGGGAATGGATCGGGATTCGGCGCACACTCTCGCGACGCAGGTAATGGCTGACCCGGCGCTGATGCTGAAGGAGCAGGTCCAGGAAGAACTCAAGATCGGCGAGCTCAACATGTCGCCCCTCAGAGAAGGCTGGCTCACCGGTTTGGCAACCGCGTTCGGTGCGGCCATCCCGGTTTTCCCATTTCTCATCTGGCACGGAGCAACCGCAATCGTAATCTCATTCACGATTTCGATGCTGTCGCACTTCCTGGTTGGCGCGGCGCGATCAGTGTTCACCGGCCGCAGTGCGTTTCGCTCGGGCCTGGATATGTTCGTCGTCGGCGTTGGTGTGGCGCTCGTCGGATATTATTTCGGCGGCTGGATCGGAAGGATGCTCTAGCGTGAGAGCTCGCCCCTTCGTGCTGTCGGAAACCAACTGGAAGACCGCCAAGGACACGCAATACGAAGTCGCGATACTTCCCTGGGGCGCAACCGAGCCCCACAACTATCACCTGCCCTACGCGACGGATAATTACGAATCAGTGGCAGTCGCCGAACGCTCGGCCGAAATAGCATGGAACAAGGGCGCCAAAGTGATAGTGCTGCCGACAGTTCCGTTCGGAGTGAATACGGGACAGCTCGATCTCAAGCTCGCCCTCAACCTCAATCCGACCACTCAATTCGCCATCCTTACCGACATCGCCTCGGCCATCTCGGGCCAGGGAATTCGGAAGCTCGTCATCCTGAACAGCCACGGCGGAAACGATTTCCGGCAGATGATCCGTGAGCTGCAGCCGCGACTCGATCTTTTCATCTGCACCATCAACTGGTACACCTCCGTCAATCTCACCGAATTTTTCGATGAGCCAGGGGACCACGCGGGCGAGATGGAAACCAGCGTGATGATGGCGCTGCATCCGGATCTTCCGCTGCCACTTACCGAGGCGGGCGCGGGCGAAGCAAAGAAATTTCGCGTCGCGGGATTGCGCGAGGGTTGGGTGTGGGCGCCGAGGAAATGGACCGAGGTTACGACCGATACTGGAACGGGCAATCCTCGCGCGGCGACGGTAGAGAAGGGCGAGAAATATCTGGCCGCGGTCACTGAGAAGATCGCTGGATTTCTCGTCGAGCTCTCTCGAGCAGATCTCACCGAGATGTACGAGTAATAGCGGTGGCCAAGCCGCGCTACCTAAAGAAGCTGCCAGGAAGCGCGAGCAAGCACGGCGATGCATCGGTGGGCGAGATCGAGATCATCGACAAGAGAGAATCCTCAGAGCTCCAAGTCGGTTAGATGTCAGTTGGTCAGGTTACGACGTCGGGACTCTATTAGGCGGCATTCGTAGCACAGGCAGTTGCTACAGCGCCAGAGAGGCATGTCCGGTCGTAGTGACCTAACAACTCCTCCCGCTTCCCGCATCCCTCATCCCGCATCCCGCTTCGTGGAGCTCTCGCCCGTTCTGTTGCAGTTGGCGAAGGTCTCATCCAACAATGTTCAGCAACCGCCCCGGCACGAAGACGATCTTCTTCGGCGCACCGGAAACGAACCTCGACACCGTCGGATCAGCCAGCGCAACCTCCACCGCCGCGTCCTGATTAATGTCGCGCGGAACCAGGACCCTCGATCGGAGTTTGCCATTCACCTGGACCACGAGCTCGATCGAGTCCTCTGCAGCCAAAGCTGGGTCAAACGACGGCCACGCCGAATCGAACACGCTGCCCGTTCCGCCGGTCTGCTCCCACAACTCCTCGGCAAGGTGCGGCGCGAACGGCGACACGAGCGGAATCAACGGCAGTACCTCGTCGCGGTGCGGCGTGCGCTCGCCCTTCCGAAGCACGTTCATGTACTCCATCATCGCGGCGATTGCCGTGTTGTAACTCAGACGCGATACATCGTCGCTGACCTTCCTGATCGTCTGGTGGAGCTTCCGCAGCACGGACTCATCGGGCGCGCCATCAGCGGACATCGCCTGCACTGATGCGAACAATCTGTCCAGAAAGCGGCGCGTCCCCGAGATGCTGCGGTCCCGGAAGTCACCGCCTTGCTCGTACGGGCCGAGGAACATGAGGTAGGTTCGAAACGCATCCGCGCCCCATTCCTCGATGTACTCGTCGGGATTTACGATGTTGCCCTGAGTCTTCGACATCTTCGCGCCTTCGCGAATGATGTGTCCATGCGCCCTGAAGCGCGTGAACGGCTCCTCGAACTCGAGCATCCCCGCATCGTGCAGCACCATCGTGATGAAGCGAGAGTACAGGAGATGCAGCACCGCATGCTCGTTGCCGCCGATGTATGAGTTCACCGGAAGCCACTTCTTCGTGATGTTCTTCTCGAACGGCACATCGTCGTTGCCGACGCTCGGGTAGCGCAGGAAATACCAGGCGCTGTCGAGGAAGGTGTCAGATACGTCAGTCTCTCGACGTCCCGTCTTTCCGCACTGCGGACAGGCGACGCGATACCATTCTTCGTGGCGCGCGAGCGGTGAGACTCCTGAGTCGTCCGGTTTGAAGTCCTCGACGAACGGCAGAATCACCGGCAGATCTTTTTCCGGCACCGGCACCGTACCGCACGATTCGCAATAAATAATCGGGATCGGCGGGCCCCAATAGCGCTGCCGCGAGATGCACCAGTCGTGCAG
>CADDZN010000238.1 GCA_902812375.1 bacterium
ACTTTCTTCTTGCGCAGCATCTCGGTGACTGTCAGCACGAGATCTGTCGCCGTCGCGCCAGGCGGAAGTTTGCCGTGCAGCTTGAATCCAACGACCTCGGGAATGAGCATCGACACCGGCTGTCCGAGCATTGCTGCCTCTGCCTCGATGCCGCCAACGCCCCAGCCGAGTACGCCGAGGCCGTTGATCATGGTGGTGTGGGAATCGGTGCCGACGAGGGAGTCAGGGTACGCGAAGGTCTGCTTGCCAACGACCTCGGTGAACACGCCCTCGGCGAGGTACTCGAGGTTTATCTGGTGGACAATTCCCGTGTCGGGGGGAACGACGCGGAAGTTGTGCAGTGCTTTCTGCCCCCAGCGGAGAAATGCGTAGCGCTCCTGATTGCGCTGGAACTCGAAGTCGGCGTTGATCAACAGCGCTGCCTCGGATCCGTATTCATCGACCTGCACCGAGTGATCGATGACGAGATCGACGGGCTGGAGCGGATTGATAAGTCGCGGGTCGCCGCCGAGTCGGGAGAGTGCGTCGCGCATCGCCGCGAGATCGACGACGGCGGGCACGCCCGTAAAGTCCTGGAGCAGAACTCGCGCGGTGCGGAACGCGATTTCTTTTTCGATTTTGCCTTTGACGTCCCAGGTGGCGAGTGCGCGGATGTCGTCGGCTTTTACGAACTCTCCGTCTTCGTTTCTGAGGAGGTTTTCCAGGAGGATCTTGAGGCTGAAGGGGAGTCGGTCCGCATTTCCGTTGGCGAGCGAGGAAAGGGAATCCAGCCGAAAGATCGTGTACTGCCGACCCGCAACGTCCAGCGTTGATCGGCTACCGAAGGTATTCGGGTGTGTCATGTTTTTTTCCGAACTTTGGCCGCGGCGGGCGCTGGCCAGTGGGGCACGGAGCCACTGCGGGGGTTCTGGAGACCCGTCAGGCTGACTAGAAGTCTAACACATGCCACTTGCTTATTGCAAAAAAGGCGCGCTCCGGGCCGCGCCATCGGCGATCCAATAATGGCGAATTTGGTCCGCAATCTGATCGCTCACACGGCGCGAAGAGGGCACATCCTTTGCTGCACCCTTGTTTCAGACGATTCGACGATCACACCGACGCCCACTATAATGAAACTCTTTCTCCTCTGCATACTTGGGATCGCCAGCGTCGGTTGCTCTGGCGATAGGGCGCTTTCCCCCCAAGGCCCCTTTGAGATGAGCGCCTCGGTGAAGTTAAAGGGGCCTTCTGGATGGTCCCATTTTGCAACCGGGAGCATACCTATAACTGTAACGAAAGGGCCCAAACGCTCCACCGTCGCCGCAACGTATCTGTCGAGGTTGCAAAACGCTTTACGCCCTATTCCGAGGCCGACTGGTTCGTTGTCACCAACAAATCAGTTCGAGCTGACTACGCCCGCGGCTGGTCGCGTCAGCAACATGTCCTCAAGTGACCCGGAAGCGGTAGCAGATCAATTTGCGCAAGACAACTATGTCGCCGACGATTACAGCGATACGTATATCGACCAAACAGCGTGGGCCAGTCTGTACGGCGGTACGATAACACAAGACATTTCGGGCGACGGGACTGTGATCGCCACAGTCAGGCTCGACCCAATCTCAACAACCAACCCATCGGGAAGTGTCCATCTCCTTCTGAACGGGGTACTGGTTGCTACTGTAAATCCGCGATATAGCGCTACAAGCGGGGGATATTCAACTTACGACGAAATCGGAAAGACTTACTCCTACTATTCCGGCCAGCAAACGAGCGGTGACAGCGTGCACTACGGCCCGCAGAACCCGGCTTACACCCTATTTGACCGTGCAGGTACGGCGCAATTTGCGACCCTACTTCCGAGCTATTTTGCCAAGATCGCCGGCTATGTCGGAAGTGCTGTTCTTCCAGCTACTGCTAACGCGCAAACTTGCCATGAATGCGCGCCATACGTCCCTGACGGAAGGACGGACCCCTGCGCGGCCGAGGCGCGACGAGTTGCCATCTCCATCATTGGATTATTCGGGTCGGCTTATCGGGGGAACTCGTGGGGAATAGTGATGAGTACGGTGTCCACGGTGAACTCGTTGCACGACTACGGCCGGTGCGCTGGAGGCAACAGCTCGTACAAACAGCAGCAACCGAACACCACATAGCAGAAGGCACATGACACCAGCCGCGATGCTCGGCGCCAAGTGGTTTTTGCTGTTGCTGGCAGCAGCGCTTCTTGCTTACTACGATGCTGCACGCAATAGACGGAAAGGCCGGACGTTTCCAGAGACCATAGGAGACGTCGCTGTTGGCGTGGGCTTGACAGCCCTGCTCGCATGTCAGCTTAACATGTTTGGGCGCATATCGGAAAGGATTGAATTTATTTCCGAAATCGCGATCGTCGCTGGCTTCGCCTATGTCCTGTTGCTTGGTCTGATTAAAAAGTTCAGTGGCAACCGCGAACGCACCTCCACCTAATGAGGCTTTGGGCGACGCATTGTTTCCTGGCTGCCGGTTCGGTGTTACCGCGGTGGTAGCCAATCCAAACCGTAAACTGTCTCCTTAACTGTGCCAAACATCTTGGACAATGAGCTTGTGCATGTATCCGGCTCGACGCTCCGATCCGAAAGGAAGTGCATGATACCGGGATGAGCGATCACTCCTATCCCGACCTAGTTTGGTGGAATTGCCGTCCTTAGGCCGTCATGAGCGCCTTTGCTTGAGCTACGAAGGCGAGTAGCGACGTACCGACCAGTGAACTGACAAATGATCAAAGTAGCTGACAACACCATTCAATGAATTGCAGTTGATCCTTTAGCCTGTCTTCCGCGTCGTCGGCTCGGAAGTCGGATCAACGGTCGTCCTTCCACCCTTCCGCTCCCCTCTCTCCAGTCGCGTCGCTTCGATTGCGTAAGTCGGACAGTGATGCACAAAATCGCCGTCCGCCGGCGACCAGTTCACTATTGGCGTCACAGGGTAAGCCTTCCGGCGCCCGTCCATCGCCATCAAGTCGGGAGCGAGCGCAACGCACAGCTCGCACCCGATGCACTTCTCGGGGTCCACCACAATTTCGGTCGGCTGACGCGGGAACACTCCCGTGCCCTCTTGGCAGCATTCCTCGAAATGCTGCAGCGCATCCATTGCCGCCGTGTACCCTGCCTTGAGCACTTCGTTGGTATCGCTGAAGCTGAACCATCCAATGTGACTCACCTTCGGGCGAATCAGAATCATCGGCGGCTTCGTCCACTTCTCGAACGGAACCAGCTGAAGCGCGTGCATCATCGTCGTCGCCGCGCGCATGTAGATCGAGGTGAAACCGGCACTCGCGATGTCGTTCTCGGGCTCGAGATCACTCGATCCCGTATCTACCGCGATCACCATGTCCATCCCCCGTCCGGCGATCGACGCGGGAAGATTGTCGATGACGCCTCCGTCGACGCACAGCCGTCCGCCGACGTGCCCCGGCGGATAAAAGCCTGGCAGCGCGCACGACGCGTACACCGCATCGATCACACTGACATCGCGCAGTCCGTGCAGTCCCCACACTACCTGAGAGCCCCGCTGAATGTCGACCGTATTCACCAGCACCCGCTTCTTCAGCTTCTGAAAATTCGGCTGCTGGACCACTCCTTCCACCACTTTGCGCAGCGGATCCTCGAGATAAATCGACGGTGATTTCGTCCGCTCGAGGAGCATACCCATGCGATTGAGGCGGAACAGGTCGCGCCGCTTGAGATTCCGCGCGCGATCTTCCATTTCGGTCACGGCCATCCCGTTGCCGTATGCCGCCGCGATCAAGGCGCCAATGCTCGTGCCCGCCACGACTGTCGGATCGATCCCGAGCTCCTCGAGCGCGCGGATGACCCCAATGTGCGCGAAGCCCTTTAGACCCCCGCCGCCCAGTACCAGGGCAATTTTCCGCGGTCGGCGCTTTTGCTTTGCTGGAGCTGCTCGCTTCAGTCTGCTCGGGGTCGTCGGAGTCATGCTAAGGTCATGTGCGGGTGAGTATAATGTAGTGCCAACATCACACTCACAGAGAAAGAGCGATGACCCGTTCCACCGTTCTCCTTTCGTTCGCGCTCACACTGGGCTTTGCCGCAAATGCCAACGGCCAGGCCACCACTCAGTCGGACCGCGGAGCGAGCCGCATCAATCCCCAGGAAATCGACGCGCACCTTCGATTTCTGTCGTCGGATCTTCTTGAAGGCCGCGCTCCGGCGACACGGGGCGGCGAGCTCACCGAACAATACATCGCAACCGAGCTGCAGACTTTTGGCATCAAACCGGGTGTCGGTGATTCCTCGTATTTCCAGCGCGTTCCCATCGATGTCGTGAAGGCTGATCCAGCCAGCATCAGAGTCACGGCGTCAGGCAAGGCCAGCGCGAACCTGCGGTTCACCAACGACGTCGTCGTCTGGCCCGGCTCCGCGACCAATGCAAGCTCCGCGCACGGCGAGCTCGTGTTCGTCGGCTACGGCGTTAGCGCGCCCGAATACAAGTGGGACGATTTCAAGGGCACCGACGTTCGTGGCAAGATCCTCCTCGTGCTCGTGAACGATCCACCAGCGCCGCCCGGCGAGCCCAGTCTCTTCGCCGGAAAGGCGATGACCTATTACGGGCGCTGGACCTACAAGTACGAGGAAGCGGAGCGACGCGGCGCCGCAGGGATGCTCATCGTCCACACGACTGAGCGCGCTGGCTACCCGTGGTCCGTAGTGGTCAGCTCCAATTCCACCGAACACCGCATACTTCCCCGGCCCGCGGGGTTACCGGAGCCTATTGGCGTGCGCGGCTGGATCACCGACAGCGCTGCGACCGCACTGCTCGCGCAGGCCGGACTCAACATGGCGCAGCTCCGGAAGCAGGCCGAGTCGAGAACGTTTCGTCCGGTGCCAACGGGAATCATGATCGATGCCTCCATGAAGAACAGTCTTCAGCACATGTCCTCCAACAACGTCGTTGGAGTGCTGACCGGGCTCGATCCCAAAGTCCGTGATCAATACGTCGCCTACAGCGCGCATTGGGACCATTTCGGAATTGGGCCGACTATCAACGGCGATTCGATCTACAACGGCGCTGTCGATAATGCCTCCGGCGTTGCCACCGTCTTAACCATTGCGCACGCCGCCGCCGAAGGAGTTCGCCCGCGTCGCTCGCAGATATTCATTTTTGTAACCGCGGAAGAATCCGGGCTCCTGGGCTCGCAGTACTTCGCCGAACACCCAACGGTCCCGGCATCGAAGATCATCGCTGC
>CADDZN010000239.1 GCA_902812375.1 bacterium
CCTGGAGAGTCTCCACGAGCTCGCGTCCGCTCATCGCCGGCATTACGATGTCCGTCAACACAAGATCGACAGTTCGCTCCCGATTCGACGCCATGGCCAGCGCCGCGCCGCCGTGCTGCGCAGCCAAGACGTTATATCCGCGCGAGCTTAGAACTCGCTCCACGAGCTCTCTGACCGAGCTGTCGTCTTCCACCAGCAAGATCGTCTCATTCCCCGCAAGTGGTGATGCGTCGAGATGTTCGGCGGGTTGCGCGAGCGCATAGCCATCTGTGCGCGGGAAATACACAGAGAAAGTAGTACCCTGTTGTGGTGCGCTCACTACGGAGATTCCCGCCCCGGACTGTTTGACGATTCCGTAGACTGTCGACAAGCCAAGCCCTGTACCCTTGCCCTGACCCTTCGTCGTGAAGAACGGCTCAAACATGCGCGACTTCGTAGCCTCATCCATCCCGAGACCAGTGTCTCCTACCTCCAGCACAACGTAGTCACCGGGCGCGATATACACATCCTGCGGCGCGGTCTCCGCATTAATGATACGATTCTCAGTCTTGAAGGTGAGTATTCCGCCCGAGGGCATCGCGTCGCGAGCGTTCAGGGCAAGGTTGAGCAGAACCTGCTGCACCTGACCTGGGTCGGCCGTCACTGATCCAAGATCCTCTGCAAGATCGACACGAATGTCTATATCCTCCCGGATCAGCCGTCGCAGCATCGGCTCTACTTCATCCACCATGCGGTTCAAATCAACTACGCGCGGCTGAAGCAGTTGCTTGCGACTGAAAGCAAGCAGTTGTCTGGTGAGCTCCGTCGCGCGGTCGGTCGCCTTCTTGATCTCGGCTAGATCGCTCGCTTGCTCCGCATCCAGATTCGAAGCGTCGAGCAGGAAGTCGACGCGCCCCGTGATTACAGTGAGGAGGTTGTTGAAATCGTGCGCGACTCCGCCCGCGAGCTGTCCGACAGAATCCATCTTCTGCGCTTGCCTCAGCTCGCTCTCGAGCGCGACCTCCTGCGTCACATCACGCAGATTGACAACAATGCCTTCGACGCCCGGCACATGGAGCAGATTATTGAGCGCGATCTCCATAGTGAGCCACGAGCCATTGCGATGACGATAGCGGGCCAGTCCAGACACCGCGGCGCCCGGCGCTTTCTGGACCTCGCGAATCAACTCGCGGACAGCAGGCCAATCGTTCGGCTCGATCATATCCATGGCCTTGAGGGCGAGCAACTCGTCGTCCGCGTAGCCGAGCACTCGGGACATGGCAGGGCTCACGTAGTGGCGCACCAAATCGGCGCTGCATATGAGAATTATGTCTCCGACGTTCTCGATGATCGCGCGAAAGCGCATTTCGCTCAATCGGAGCGCCTCATCTCGCTTCTCTAACGTTTGCCTGATTGGCTCGACAATCCTCGTTGCCTGAGTCCACGCGAGGATCATGGCGAGCATCAGCGCCAATGCGCCCCACTCTATCGCTCTCCAGAAATCTGCGCGCTGCTTCGCGAAGGCCAGCTCCTGAGGCGTGCCAGTTTGGACGATCCACGGTACATGCCGAGCGATGACGTAGCCGGAGTAGATATCTGCGCCATCCAGATCGACAGATGCTGCCACACCTGATGTCCGGCCCCTGGCGAGCTGAAACAGTGGCGATGCGGCGACATTCTTGCCAATCCACTGGTTGGGTGATGGCGACCGGAAGATTACCGTCCCACGCCGATCCATGATGGTCGCGCTCCGGCGCTCTGAAGCTCCACTGTGCAAAAGATCTTTTTGAATTCTCGCAGCGGTCATCACTCCGACGACGCGAACTCCCGACGCTGTGTCGAGGTGCAAGATTGCGACGCCAAGCGGTCCCTCCGTTCCGTAAAGGCGAGCCGGCCCCTGAATATCAAAGCCGAGGACGGTATCGCGCACGGCGTCCCGCGCGACGACGAGAGGCCTTCTTTTTCCCGACGGCAAAGTGTCCGAGCTGCCTATGGAGAGACCCGCGCGGGTAACTACGGCGAAGTGCGCAAATTCCGCCGGAAGCTCCGCCACGACGTCACGGAGGAGTTTGTCATTTTGCAGTGAATCTTTCGCGTAAGGACTAACGGAATGGACGAGCGTGAGCAGAAGGGTTTCGACAGCGCCGAAGCGACTGTCGATCTTGTCGGAGATGGATCTCGCCTGCTCGAGCGCCTCGGCCTCGGCGACTTCGCCCTCGTTGAACCGATGTTGGCGCGCTACGAGCGCGATCAGAAGGATGAACGGCGCGACGGACAAAAGCACGAGCGCGAGGAGCCGCGTGCGCAGCGCCACCGAGCGAAACCAGGTCGCCGGCGAGGGAATTCTCACGTAATGCTCGGGGCGGGGATCGAACCCGCATGGGATCTTATCCCAAGGGATTTTAAGTCCCTCGCGTCTACCGATTTCGCCACCCGAGCCAACCAGTTGAAGTTATTGGCGGAAATGGGTGCCAACAAGCGTCGTTCTTTGACGCGCGAAACCCCTATTTTCAAGTTGGCAGAACCTCGAGTGAAATGATAACGTCCCCGCGCCGGCGCGCACGCCATACTCCAGACGAGCGCCTCCGTTGACTCTTCACATCTTTGAAACGTCCATGCGCTGCTGCTCGGCCAGTTTTCTCGTAGCGACGGTCGCAACCGCGGCGATTTTCCCCAGACCGGCTCTCAGCCAGCGGGTGGCTGGTCCCGGTGACGATGCCATCATGGTTCCACGCGGAGTAATTCGCTTCGGCGCTGTCACCGACTGGACTTCGTTCGATCAGCGGTTTCGGTCGGCAAGCGCGGGCGGCACGACCAGTGGCACTGAACCGATCGGCGCTGATTTCGCTCTCGATACGATCGGCATAAAACAATTTCCCAGCCTCGTTGGCGTGCAGGCGCAGCTCCGGGGTCTCGCGGGGGACGCGACCTGGAACCCAACGCTTGGTAACAGCGTACTCGCCCTGCGTGACCGCGTGTCGACGTACACCTTCAGGGTCGAGGGAGGTCTGGCGAAACGAATCTCCCTCACGGTCGACGTACCCTACATCGTGACACGCGCCAGCCCTTTCTTCAACGTCAATACGACCGGCACTGAAGGCAACATCGGCTTCAATCCCGCGTTGACCAACACGACGGCTGCGGCTCAAAACGCAACGCTGCTTTCACAGTTTACCGCGTCCGCAACTTCGCTCCAGCAAAAGCTCGCCGATTGCGCCGCAAACCCGAACGCGTCGGGATGCCCGGAGCTCAATGCGCAACGCGCAACCGCAGTGTCGCTCGTCCAGAGCTCCACTGCCTTTGCCAGCGGTGTCAACGCCGTTTACTCGGCGTCGCCATTCGTGCCGATAACGGGCACGGATGCTCAACTCGCGATCGAGGCCCGCGTGAGCGCTTTCAAAGCGCTTTACGGACAGTTCGCCGGATTCGGCGTTCCGCAGATCACCTCGAGCGGACCGTTCGCATCGCAAAACCGGATCACTGTCGCAGATGCGCAGAGAATCCTGACTGACACGGCCTTCGGTATCGGAGCCGATGCACTCACGACAACGACTCGCTCACACTTTGGCGACATCGCGATCGGAGGCAAGCTCTCGATATTCGATTCGTTTGGAGGCAGCACGGCGGCAAGGATGTCACCGCATGGCCTGAACTTCCGAACGGCTATCGGCGGAGTGTTCCAGCTACCGACCGGGCAGGTCGAGTCTCCGAACAATTTCATCGATATCGGAACAGGGGGAACCAGGGCCATCGAAGGCCGCTGGTTTGGCGATCTCCTCGTTGGAAGTCACTTCTGGGAGTCCTTCGTGGTGCGCGTCACCAAACCAATCGAGGACGACCAGGAGATGCGGATCGTCGACGTACCCGGGACGCCTTTTCCGCCGCTTTATACACGGCAACTGGTTCACCGGGCGCTCGGAACTACCCTCCAATTCGAGACCTCACCGCGGTTCGTCGTCAACGACTTTTTTTCCATTGGCGGTCAATATCTGTATCGTCACAAGGCGGAGGATCGGTACTCCGGAACGTTCACGGTTCCCGCCTCGGTGACAGGCTTTTCGGATCTCACTCTCGACGCCTCGACACTCGGGATCGACACCGAAACCAGAGAGCAGCGGGTGGCTGGCGGGGTGACGTACTCGAGTCTCTACGCGGTCGATCGAGGGCAAGCGACGGTTCCTTTCGAGGTCACCTACGTGCACTCACAAACGATCGGGGGCTCGGGGCGAAATCAGCCGAAATTCTTCAGCGACAGCATCACGCTCCGGGTTTACTTCTCGATCTTTGGTCGCCCCTAAGTGGCCGCCCCTAGGCTGGGGTCGTCGCGGTCTCCAGCAATTCCTTCGCGTGTGCCCGACTGACCTTGCTTTCCGGATCACCGCCGAGCATTCGCGCAATCTCGCTGACCCGGCTATTGCCTTCGAGCACGGAGATATCCGCGGTGGTCACGCCGCCCCGCGCGCCTTTTGCAACCACGATGTGATGGTGAGCGCGGGCGGCGATTTGCGGCAGGTGCGAGATCGCGAAAACCTGGTGCTCCCTAGCGACACGTCGCAGAGTGTCGCCAACTTGCAGGCCGACGCGACCGCCAATTCCCGCATCGACCTCGTCGAACACCAGTGTCGGAACTCTATCGACGCGGGCAAGGATTGTTTTGAGCGCCAGCATCACGCGCGAGAGCTCGCCGCCGGACGCGACGCGCGCGAGCGGACGGTCCTCGTGCCCGACGTTGAGCGCGACGCGGAACTCAACGTCCTCAGCGCCCTCGGCGGTCGGCTCGTCGCGTGTGACTAGCGAGACGGAAAAGCGACCGTCGGGCATTCCGAGATCCGGAAGCAGCGCGTCGACAGACTTGGCGAGCTTTTTCGCCGCCGTCATTCGCAGCTCTGAGAGCTTCTCCGCTTCCGCGAACAGCCGCTTACGGGCATCCGCCTCGCGCGCGGTCAGATTTGCGAGATCGAATTGCGCCGTGTCGATGAGGTCGAGCTCGGCGCGCGCGGAACGTCCGGTTTCGATTACGTTCTCCAAAGTGGGCCCGTACTTCTTCAGCAAGCCAAACAGCCTGTCGCGGCGGTGACGTACTTCCTCGAGCCGCGCGGATGCAGGAGCTCTTCGACGCGGGTTTCTATTCGATTCAGGAGCTCGCGCGCACGGTCGAGGATTACGCGGCCTCGGTCGATCTCGATCCCGCGCGGCCGACGCGTCGATAC
>CADDZN010000240.1 GCA_902812375.1 bacterium
CAGCCATCCGATGAGACCGCGATTCTCAACGGCGGCCGCTTCATTGCGAGCGGCTGTGACGCGGTCAAGTGCGAGGGCGGACGACGCGTTGTGCAGCGCGTAAAGGCCATGGTCGACGCCGGGATCCCCGTCATGGGCCACCTCGGGCTTACACCACAGAACCTGTCGCAGCTCGGCGGATATCGCGTGCAGGGAAAATCTCTCGCCGCGGTCGAGCGCCTCACTGACGATGCGCTCGCGCTCCAGGACGCCGGCGCTTTCTCGATACTGCTCGAGGCCATGCCCAGCGAATCCGCGGCGTACGTGCGCGAGCGACTCGAGATCCCGGTGTACGGAATTGGCGCCGGACCGTCCGTCGACGGGCAGCTAGTTATCTCGCACGACATACTGGGCAATTTCGTCGGCGACATCGCTCCAAAATTCGTCAAGCAATACGCGCAGGTCGGGACGGAGATCGAGCGCGCATTCCGCGCATACGCGCAGGACGTGCGAGGAGGTGTATTCCCGGCGCCAGAGCATTGCTATGGACTCGACGCTCCTATCATCGTTGAGTCCGTATCTCGCGGTCTGCGCGTCACGGACCCTGCCGACCACGCCCTCGGCTTTTCGGGGACGCCGAGTCTGTTCGAGCCGGCCCGCGCAACGGATTGGTCGTGATTACAGCCAGCGTATCCGATAAATCTGTAGCTACCCGCGAACGCAATTCAGAGCGGGGCGTCGCGCGCGGAATTGGTCTACCAGCGATCCGCTACGAGGTGTGTGGCAATACCTACGGACCAGCGGTCGTCGTGCTAGGTGGGATCTCTGCCTCACGGCATGTCACATCGAATGACCTCGATGCGAGTGCGGGATGGTGGGAGAGCGCGGTGGGTAGCGGCCGCGCCATCGATACGAACGCCCTGAGAGTGATCGCGATCGATTACATCACTCAGGGAGTATCCCTTACGGACACGGCACAGCAAGCCTCGATCACTACTTTCGACCAGGCGCAAGCGATTGAGGCGGTGCTCGACGCGCTTGGTGTGCGAACCCTGCATGCGATTGTCGGCGCATCATACGGCGGCATGATCGCTCTCGCGTTCGCGGAGTGCTATCCGACGCGCGTCGAACGAATCGTCGTGATCTCCGCGGCGCACGAGAGCGATCCCCTGACCACTACGCTACGCTCGATCCAGCGGCGGATAGTACGGCTGGGAGTCGAGGCTGGAGACGAGCGTGAAGGAGTCGCGCTGGCAAGAGCGCTTGCCATGACGACGTACCGGACGCGCACCGAGTTCGCGCACAGGTTTTCGAACATCCCTGAGCAGGCAGGATCTGAAAACGTCTTCCCGGCGGAGAAGTACGTGATTGCGCGCGGCCGCGATTACGCCGGTCGGACTGCTGCCTCCGATTTTCTCGCGCTCACGCTCTCTCTCGACCTGCACTCCGTCACTCCAGCAAAAATCAGCGTTCCCGCCACTCTCATTGGTGTGCGCGAAGATCAACTGGTACCGATCGAGAAGATTCGAGAGCTGCATCAATTCCTTGGCGGACCTTCCGAGCTGGTCGAGCTCAGCTCCATCCATGGACACGACGCCTTTCTCGCTGATATCCGAATGCTGGCTCCGTCGATAGCGAAAGCGTTGGCAATATCGAACCCTTGTACTCAACCCCTGCCACTTCTGCCATGACAGCCCTCACCGAACTGCGCTCCGCGCCAGCTTCACCGGACCTGAACACTCTGGAGACACCACCGCCTCCAGCTCAACCCGCGAGAGCATTTACGACGCGCGCGGTGCGTGCATCGGTTGCGTCGGACAAGGAGCACGGTGCGGTGATGCCTCCTCTGCATCTGTCCGCCACTTTCGCGTTCGAGGCGTTCGGCACGCCACGGACGTACGACTACACTCGCTCGGGCAATCCGACCCGATCGCATCTCTCGAACGTGTTGTCGGATCTGGAAGGAGGAGCTGGCGCCGTCGTGACGAGCTCCGGAATGTCAGCAGTCGCGCTCGTGCTGCAGACACTCGTCAAGCCCGGCGATGTAGTAGTTGCGGCACACGATTGTTACGGTGGCACGCAAAGGCTGCTTCGCTCGCTAGCCGCGCGCGGACACTTCGAGGTCGTCTTCACGGACTTGTCAGTCAGCGACCCCGCATGGAGCAATACGAGTCGACCGCCTCGGCTCGTCTGGATCGAGACCCCCAGCAACCCGCTGTTGCGCATCACTGATATTCGCGCGGTATGTGAAAGCGCGCACGCGGTTGGAAGCCTCGTCGTAGTCGACAACACGTTCCTCTCGCCGGCCTTGCAGCGGCCGATCGAATTCGGCGCCGACATCGTGGTTCACTCGACGACGAAGTATCTGAATGGGCACAGCGATGTCGTGGGAGGATCGGTGGTAGCCGCGACCACCGAGCTCGCGCAGGAGCTTGGTTGGTGGGCGAACTGCCTCGGCGTCACTGGGGCACCCTTCGACAGCTACCTCACTCTGCGCGGCATTCGCACACTCTCGGCCCGGATTCGCGTGCACGAAGAGAACGCACGGACCATCGCTGAATTTCTGAACCGGCATCCGGGCACGCGCAGGGTTTATTATCCCGGACTTACCACTCATCCGGGTCACGCGCTCGCGCTCCGGCAGCAGGATGGTTTTGGCGCCATGATCAGCTTCGAGGTCAATGGCGGTCGCAGTGCGGTCGAGACGGTCGTGAATCGACTGCGCCAATTCACGCTCGCGGAATCACTCGGCGGAGTCGAAAGTCTCGTCGCGCATCCGGCTACGATGACACACGCCTCGATGGATGCAGACGCGAGAGAACGCGCGGGAATCTCCGACTCACTCCTGCGTCTATCGGTGGGGATCGAGGCGGTGGAGGATCTCTGCGCGGATCTTGGTCAGGCTCTGGATGGGATCGAGACGGTATTATAGGGGCGGTGTTCGTGCGCTTGCGACGTCGGGCCTGAGCCGCACTGCGTCTTTCAGGTAGACGTGCCTATCCAGCAGCCGTGGAGCGCGGAGCTCGACCTGAACTAGCACTCTGAGACATCGGGCCATCGCTTCCTCGACCGGAATCTCGCTCGCGCACAGAAGCGGCACGCCAACCCAGCCCATCTCGCGCGCCGCAAGAGCGGGGAAGGCAGAGCGCAGGTCTGGAGTCGCGGTGAACACGACACTGACGACCTCGTCGACCTCGAGCGAGTTGCGCTCGACAATCTCTTGCAGTAGGTCGCGCGTGGCTTCGCTGATCTCTTGCGGATCGTCGGATTCGACCGAGGTGGCGCCGCGAATGGCGTGATTGCGTCGCCACAATCCGGATCGCTCCGATACCAGCGCGATGAACCGCGTGTGATTGTCCCGCTGATCCTGGATTCCTTCCGCGAGCACCGTGAGTCCGTAGCGGTGCGCGGCGGCTATACTCGCGATTGCCCCGCGCGTGAGATTGCGGAAGCAGGCGATCTCACGCGCCGCGCCGCCGGTGTCGAAAGACTTGCTCGGTTTGATCCATGGATGCGCATCGAAGAATCCCTCGCACTGCGCCAGCGCGGCGTGATGACTCGCGGCGGCTGTGATTCCGGCGAGTGTCGCGCCCTTTGGCGCAAGGAGACAGTGCTGAACCGAGACGAGCGTTTCGGCGACGGTACGCATGTCAGGATGCAGCGCGAGCGCCTGCCAGGCCGCATCGACACGACCGATGATGGAATTCTCAACCGGGATGACGCATGCGTCAGCGTCACCATCGTGCAGCGCTCGCGCGGCACCGGTGAAAGTAGGAATGGGAATGCGTTCGACGCGATGTCGCCAGATCTGCGCGATCGCGTCTTCAGAGTAGGCGCCGAAGTCGCCCTGAAACGCGACGCGCAGGGTGAGATCGCGCGCGTGTTTTACGCGTGGATGCTGCTTCGTGCCATTCGCTGACTGAGTTTTCAGCATTCGTCTTCCGTGGTCGCCATGGTTGTATGCACTAAACGAGAAAGCCCCCGCGAATGGCGGAGGCCCGAGTGTCTAGCGCTTGGTGAGTGGATTCTACTGCAAGCGCGACCCTGGCCTCCGGCTGCGGTAGCCGAAAAAGCCGAAGTAAAAGGTCGCGAACGAGAGATTGGTCACGCCCATAGCTTAGGGTGCGGCGGGGGGAAAGTAAAGAGTATTCTTTGTCGCTGTGCTATTCTTCGTTACCAGAGCAACGCTCAGGCCTTCTTCAAACATGTCACGAAATACTTATGAAAATCGTTTCAGGACTCGTCGCGTTTTGCGCACTGTTTACAGGGTGCGCGATCGCGTCCGCTGATCACATCGCTGCCCGGATCGTGCCCGTCGCCAATCTCACTCCCGCGGATCCAGCGAGCGTGGGTATGTCCCACGATCTCGGTCCTCGACTCGACTCGATCGTCTCGGTAGCGATGGCGCAAGGCGCGGCGCCGGGCGTCGCGCTCGCGGTCGGACGCTGGGGCAGGCTCGTGCACCTGCGCAGCTACGGCCGGATCGATGTCGCGCCCGACGCGCCCGCGGTCACGGACTCAACGATGTTCGACATGGCATCGCTCACCAAAGTCGTCGCAACCACGACTGCCTCGATGATTCTCGAGGACGAAGGCAAGCTCGACCTCGACGCGCCCGTTCACTCGTATCTACCCGAGCTCAACGATTCGGCGAAATCCAGAATCACTGTACGCATGATTCTCACGCACAGCGGCGGCTTCGAGGCGTTCGCGCCGCTGTGGCGCGAGTACCGCGGCCGCGCAGCGTACCTCGCGCAGATCAATTCGCGCCCACTCGCCTACACGCCCGGTGACAGCACGGTATACAGTGATTGGGATTTCGTGTTGATGGGACTCATCATCGAGCGTATCACCGGGATGCCACTCGATCAGTTCGTGGCGAGTCGCGTCTGGCAACCTCTGCATCTGCACGACACCGGGTTCAATCCCCTCGCTTCCGGTCCTTTGCCGGCAGATAGCGCCTGCACAGCGGCGTTTCGCGCCGATCATCCGTTGCTCAACCGCATCGCGATGACAGAGGTCGACACCGCGTACCGGCACATCCACGTCCATGGCATTGTCCACGATGAGAACGCCTGCGCGTTGGGCGGTGTTGCCGGACATGCGGGTCTCTTCTCATCGGCGCGTGATGTTGCCGTGTTCTGTCAGATGCTGTTGAATGGCGGGCAGTACGGCGGAGCGAGCCTTATTC
>CADDZN010000241.1 GCA_902812375.1 bacterium
ATATGATCCTGGTGCTGCACCATGGCGAGGTAGCCGAACGGGGAACGCATGCGCAGCTCATTGGACACGGCGGCCTCTATAGCACGTTGTGGCGATTGCAGGCGGGCGAGTCGGAATCGCTGCTTCAGCGGGCGGGATGATGCTTGCCGCTCATTTCGCTCAGCCGTAGTTTGAGTCAGGTGATTCGTCGGTCCTCTGTTTGCGGTACTCACCTCCCGATCTCTCCATTCCAATGAGCTTCCGGTAGTGCACCTTGCTGTTGCGGCTCGCACTGATGTCGGCCGAGTTCGAAAGGGTAACGAAGATTCGCTCCACGCTTCCGCCAACGAATATCGCGGCCTTTTCATAGTCGCCGATGGCATGGGCGGTCACGCGGCTGGCGAAGTCGCGAGCGAGATGTCCGTGGATATCGTCAGCCACGATCTCTCGGACCTCAACGATCTCGACGCCCCTGACGCGCACGCTAGAGTGGCGCGGGCACTGCGCGATGCGAACCGGGCCGTGTATGAGCG
This sequence comes from bacterium, assembly GCA_902812375.1. Classification (GTDB taxonomy): domain Bacteria; phylum Gemmatimonadota; class Gemmatimonadetes; order Gemmatimonadales; family Gemmatimonadaceae; genus UBA4720. The sequence continues at coordinate 513 of CADDZN010000241.1, forward strand.
GACGCGCACCGAGAGGGACAAGCTCGGCATGGGAAGCACGGTCTCGGCGCTCCTTCTCTCCGAGGACAGGTACATAGTGGGCCACGTCGGCGACTCGCGTATCTATATCGTTCGCGATGGGCAGATGCACCAGCTCACCAAGGATCACTCGTTGGTACAGGAGCAGGTCGACGCTGGCCTGCTGACACCCGAGCAGGCGCGACGCCACCCGCAGAGCAATGTCATCACCCGCTGCGTCGGAATGGCTGACGACATCGAACCCGATGTGTTCAGCGGCGATGTCCGGATTGGAGATACTTTTCTGCTCGCGAGCGACGGCCTCACCGGCATGATCGACGACAGACGAATCCAGCAGCTTCTCCTGTCGCGGGCGAAGCCCGAGCGCATCGTCGATGCGCTGATTCAGGAAGCGAACATGAACGGCGGCAACGACAACATTACGGCCGTCGTGGTACGCGTGCTCGCGCCGGGAGCAACCCCGACGGATCGCGACGTGACGCCAATTCCACCCGCACGCACGCATGGGTGAAAACGAAGAGACCGTCGCGTCCCTCGCGCAGCTATATCTTGGCAATATTCTTTACGCGTTGGAGCTCGCGGCGATCAGTCTCGACGAGCAGGAGAAGAGCGGTGACGCCGCGTTTTACCGCGGCATAGCGCGCAAGCTCGCCGCGGCCCGCGGACGGGAAGTCAAGAAAGATTGAACGACTCCATCCTGGATTTCAGGACACAGGAGGAATGGGATCAATGGCTAGCCAAAAATCACGGGAATCCTGACGGTGCGTGGCTGAGGCTGGCAAAAAAAGGATCGAAGAAATCGACCCCGAGCTATAGTGAGGCGCTCGAGGTAGCGCTCTGCTACGGATGGATCGACGCACAGAAGCGCGGCGAAAGCGAAACTGCCTGGCTGCAACGTTTCGTGCCGAGGCGCCCGCGCAGCATTTGGTCGAAGATCAATCGCGAAAAAGCTCTGGCGCTGGTTGCGGCCGGAAAGATGAAACCAGCAGGCCTTAGAGAAATTACGAGAGCGCAGGAGGACGGGCGCTGGGCTGCGGCATACGATTCGCCAACCAGCGCGACAGTGCCGCCCGATTTTCAAAAGGCTCTGGATGGAAATCGCGCCGCCAGGGATTTCTTCAAGACGCTGAGCGCGGCCAACAGGTACGCGCTACTTTGGCGCCTCCAGACAGCGAAAAAGCCTGAGACCCGCGCCCGTCGGATCGAGACATTCATCGAGATGCTGGAGAACGGTAAAACGCTGCACTAAATAACCCGCATGTCGAAAGCGCAGTCGCTCACCATTCGCATCAAGAAGGGAAAAGACGGACGTACCGCTCTCAGTTGTATTCGGCCCGATGGGACGACCACGTGGCAGCGGCAGGAGGGCGGCCAAGCCACTTTTTTCCCGAGGCACGATCTTACCCACTATGCGGTAGAGACGACGCTCGGTTTCCGGGACAGTTTCTACGGTCTCGTCGCGTCTGGTTGGGAGCTCACGGATTTCGGAAGTCCGTGGCCGAAGGGACCGTTGCCACCCAACGCCAACATCTCGGAGTTGATAGTGGGCGCGTTCGATCTGGAACGGCGGATCGGAGAGCTGGCGACGGCCGAGGAGATCAACCAGAAGGTAGGCGAGTACTGTCGCGAGCACTCACTCACCGACTGTCCGCAAGTGACGGAAGGCGATGTCGCCAGAGTCAGAGCGAAAAGGGCAGAGCTGTTCGCCAAATGGGAATCGGTCAAGCCGGGCGAATCGCTGGAGATACTGTTCGAGGCGTAGTGGGGTTTCCCGACTCCGCTTAGGCGTCCAATTTGCTAACTTAAGGTAGAGTTGACGCCGCCCCTCGAGGAACGGCGCCAAGACGCACGTGTAAACGCTTGTAGGCCACTGAGCGAATCCGGAGAAGTCATGGGCACTGCGACACTTACGGCACCTGAGCAGGTGACCGATACCTTTCCAATCAATGGAACTGACTACATAGAGTTCTACGTCGGCAACGCGAAGCAAGCGGCCCAGTTCTATCGCTACGTCTTCGGCTACAACATTGTCGCGTATAGGGGACCCGAAACCGGCACGAGGGATCGGGCGAGCTACGTCCTCGAGCAGGGAAAAGTCAGACTAGTCCTCTCGACCGCGCTTCGCCCCGACAGTGACATTGCTACCCACGTTCACAAGCACGGCGATGGCGTCAAGGACATAGCACTCTGGGTCGACGACGCGCGCAAAGCATTCAACCTCGCTGTCGAGCGCGGTGCAAAGGCCGCCTACGAGCCGAAAGTATTAACCGACGACCAAGGTGAAGTGATCATCGCCGGCATCCACACCTACGGCGAAACGATTCACAGCCTCGTGGAGCGACGGAACTACAAGGGTCTCTTCATGCCGGGCTTCGTGCCGTACAGCGGGCGCGGTCAGGGAAAGAGCGTCGGCCTCAAGTACATCGACCACTGCGTCGGCAACGTCGAGCTCGGCGCCATGAACAAGTGGGTCAAATACTACGCCGACGTGCTCGGGTTTTCGCAGCTCATCTCTTTCGACGACAAGACGATCTCTACCGAGTACTCGGCGCTCATGTCGAAGGTGGTCGCGAACGGCAATGGGCGGATCAAGTTCCCGCTCAATGAGCCGGCCAAGGGGAAGAAGAAATCCCAGATCGACGAGTACCTCGAGTTCTATCAGGGGCCGGGATGCCAGCACATTGCGATTGCGACCGACAACATCATCGAGACGGTAACAAAGCTGCGTGACAATGGCGTCGAATTTCTCCGAGTACCGGGCACCTACTACGACACGGTAATCGAGAGAGTCGGACACATCGACGAAGATCTGGCGCCCCTCCGCGACCTCGGCATCCTCGTAGATCGCGATGACGAGGGATATCTGCTCCAGATTTTCTCGAAGCCGATGGAAGATCGGCCGACTCTCTTTTACGAGATCATCCAGCGAAAAGGAGCGAAGAGTTTTGGCGCGGGAAACTTCAAGGCACTTTTCGAAGCGCTGGAGAGGGAACAGGACCTGCGCGGAAATCTTTAAGCCATGCCCATCTATCACACTCTTGGAAAGATCCCGCGGAAGCGTCACATCGCATTCCGCAAGCCTGACGGCGGGATTTACGCCGAGGAGCTGGTAGGACACGAGGGGTTCACCGGCACATCGGCGCTACTCTATCACATTCATCCGCCGACGACCGTCAAGTCGGTGCGTCGACTGCGCGAGATGAAGTACGAGGCGGATCCGGACCAGACACTTCGGCACCGACACTTCCTCACATCACGCGCAAAAAAGGGCGGCAGCGCCACGCTCGATCGCATTCCGCTGCTGTTCAATCAGGATATCGCGATGCTCTACGTCGAGCCGGATGAGAACGACGCACACTTCTATCGGAACGCGCAGGCTGACGAGCTAGTGTACGTCAGCAAAGGGAGCGGGGTACTAGAGACCACGTATGGCTCTCTGACGTTCGGTGAAGGCGACTACCTGGTGATTCACCGCGGCATTCTCCATCGGTATCGCTTCGACCTGAGCGCGAAGGATCAACCCAAGCTCGTGATCTTCGAGAGCAGAGGACACGTGCGGTGGCCAAAGCGCTATCGCAATGAATTCGGCCAGTTGATCGAAGGCGCGCCATACTCGGAGCGAGATATCCGCCGGCCAACTTACATCGAGCCAATCGATGAGATGGGCGACTTCCCGATTCTCGTGAAACAGTATGATGGAATAAACGAGATCATGCTCGATCACCACCCGCTCGATGTCGTTGGGTGGGATGGCTACTTCTATCCGTGGGCGTTCAACATCAACGACTTCGAGCCGATCGTTGGTCGCGTGCATCAACCGCCGCCGGTGCACCAGACTTTCCAGGGCGATGGTTTCGTCGTCTGCTCGTTCTGCCCGAGGCCTTACGATTTCCATCCCGAAGCAGTGCCTGCTCCGTACAACCACAGCAACGTCGACTCGGATGAAGTGCTCTACTATGCATCGAGCGAATTCATGAGCAGGAAGGGAATCGAGTTCGGTAGCATTACCCATCATCCCGACGGCATTCCCCACGGTCCGCATCCGGGCCGAGCTGAGGCCAGCATTGGCGCGAAATATACCGACGAGCTCGCGGTGATGATGGATAGCTTCCGTCCGTTAAAGGTCGCGAAGCCCGCACTCTCTATCGAAGACCCGAACTATCACAAGTCCTGGCTGGAAGGCCAGCACGCCCAGTTCAATCCTCCGACAAGCTGAGTTGAACCCCAGATGAGCGAAGCGCTCTGGACTCCCTCACCCGAGCGCGTCATCAAGGCGAACATGACCGAGTTTCTCCGCTACGTGGAGGAGCGCGGCGGTCCGACCGTTCCCGATTATGGGGCCGACTCGTACTGGCAGCTCCACGAATGGTCGATTGAAAACCCGGAGCGATTCTGGTCTCTCACGTGGCGGTTCTGCGGAATAATCGGGCACCGCGGAACTGGAGGCGGCGCTGAAAGGGTCGGCGTTGGTCTCGATCACATGGGTCCGCCGGATGCGGAGAGAGGCCCGCGCTGGTTTCCCGACGCGAGCCTCAACTTCGCGGAAAATCTTCTGCGCTTCAACGACGAGATGCCGGCCCTCGCATCGTGGAACGAGGAAGGACACCAGCGCACACTCACCTAT
>CADDZN010000242.1 GCA_902812375.1 bacterium
CTCAGATCGTAACCGTCCTCGATTCGCCGTGGAATGAAAGGGGTGACTTTCCCACCCAAGCCGCGAATCGCCCGCGTCAAAAGCGTCGTCGAGGAAATCCCATCGACGTCATAATCTCCGTGAATGAAGATCAGCTCCTCGTCCCGAATCGCGCGTGCAAGCCGTTCGACAGCCTTGTCCATCGAGAGGAATTGAAGAGGATCGTGCAGGCGGTCGAGCTTCGGACGAAGAAATGCTTTGGCATCCTCCGCGCTTACATAGCCTCTGATCAACAGCAATCGGCAGACGATCTCGGGCAACGAGAGTGCGGCCGCCAGATCATGTACCGCCTGCTCGTCAGGTGGCGGCGGTAGAATCCATCGTGCGGGCGCGATTGTGTTCAAGTGCCCTCGACGTACAACAGCACGCCACACGCTTCACACACTTCGATCTGGCCGGTGCCCGACATGAGATTGCGCCTTTGCAGCGGAATCGCGGTGTCGCAGTTTCCGCATGATCCACCGCGCAACGCGTAGAGCGCCTGCGTGCGCTTGCCGCGTATTCGATCGTACTTGCCGAGCATCGGTCTCGGAACTTCGACCGCCTTCGCGTTCCGTTCCTTCCTCGCCTCATCGAGCTCGCTCTGCAATTCGGCGCGTTTGGACTCGATCGCCGGACGCGTGTCCGCTTGCTCCTGCTCTACAGCCGCCAATGCTTGTTGCGACGCCGCTACCGCCGCATGCATCTCCGACAAACGCCGCCCGAGGATCGCGAGCTCACTCTCGTCTTCGGCCATCAGACGCCGTGTCGATTCCACTTGCGCCGTTGCTGCGGTCGCTTCGCGCATCCGCTTTACGTCTTCCAGTTGGTGGAGATTTCGCTCCTGCATTTGCCGGTGTTGTGCCAGTCTGCCCTGGAGCTCGCGCTGCTTCTTTTCTTCGGCCTGAACCGCTGTCTGCGCTCGCGTGAGCGCCGCGGCCGCCTGCTCTTTTCGTTTGTCCAGCTCCGTGAGCTGCGGATCGAGCGCCCGGATCTGACTCTCGATCTCGCGGATCTTCAAATCGTCCTGTTGCAGCGCTAAAAGCGCTTCAACTTCTTGTTGCATTTGATCTCCGTTTGGTCATCGTGCTCCTGAATGTCGGTACTTCTTGTAGTAGTTCTTCCCCGTCGCCCGCAATTCCTTCCTGATCGTTTCCTTCTCGGCGATGAGCTTGTCCTTCTGCGGGCCATCCGCAAGCGGAATTATTCGGTCGAGCTCCGCCGCTCGCTCATCCAGCTCCCGCGCTCTGAGAGTCGCGAGGCTGTCGTTGATCGTGCGCTCCTGATCCATCTGCGTCTGGCCTTCCGCCAGGATGTCCTCGACTACGCCAATAGATTCTTCGTCCAGACTCGCCGACAGCTCGTCGATGCTCACATCAGGACCGCCTGCAATCAATGCGTGATAGATCGCGCGGTACTGCGGGTCATGAAAGTTTTCCTCTCCGAGCTTCTCCGCTATCTGCTCCACGCGCGATCGTACGAGCAGCATCGCGCGTATGAGCTCTCGCTCGGCCGACGCGCCGCGCTGCCCGTGTTGTGCGCGGCGCTCACCGCGCCTCACTCTCGCGGCTGGGGAAATCCGCGGCGCGGGCGCTGTCTGACTGCCAGTGGCGCGCGATGTCGACCGACCGGAAAGTTCTCGCTCGAGCACTTCCCTCGCCACCCCACTCACCTCGCTCGCGCGCGATAAGTAGAGATCTCGCATGATCTCGTCAGTAGTAACACGGATGCTCGGCAGGAGGCGATCGAGCGCGCGACGTTTTTTCTGCAGCTCGGAGAACATCCCGGCTCTCCGGAGTAGCTGGATCTTTCGCTCGAAGACATCTATTGCCTCGCGCAGCTTGGCCGTAAGCGCCGCCGCGCCGTGATTCTTGACGAACGTATCAGGGTCTTCCCCCTCTGGCAGAGTGACGACGCGAACCGAAACGCCTTGCTTCAATAGCTCGTCGCCGGACCTGAAGGTCGCCTTGAGCCCAGGTTTGTCGCTGTCATAGAGCAGGAAGACATTTTTCGTGAGCTTTCGAAGCATAGCCGCCTGGGCGTCCGTGAGTGCGGTGCCCATCGGCGCGACAACTGTGGTGATACCGGCAACCATCAAGCGTACGACATCGAAGTAACCCTCGACCACCAGCACCTGGTCTTCGCGTCTCACATCGTTTTTCGCCCAGTTGAGTCCATAGAGGGTTTTCCCCTTGGAAAACACCGGCGACTCCGCCGAGTTGAGGTACTTCGGCTCACCGGGTCCGAGCAGTCTGCCTCCGAAACCAATATTGCGACCCATCGCATCGAGAATCGGAAACATCAAACGTCCGCGAAAGCGTGGACGCGGCTCGTTGCCATCTTCTCCCTGAATCACCAATCCGGAGTCGATCAGGCGCTTCTCATCGAACCCGAGGGTGTTCATGTAGTTGCGAAGGAGCCCGATCTCGCGCGGTGCGAAGCCAATCCCAAACTGGTCGGCGACTTCGCGGGAGATATCGCGCTGCGCCAGGTAATCGCGCGCGGACGCTCCGAGGGGATCATCCCAGAGAATCTTCTGAAAGTACGACGCTGCCGTAGCGTTGAGCTCCCAGAGCGGCTCTCTCGGATCTGGTCCCTCACGGCGCGTGTCGACTTCGCGAACTTCTATTCCTGATTTTTCGCCTACGAGTTTCACCGCGGCTGGCCATTCCACGCCGAGACGTTTCTGCAAAAAGCGGAACACGTCGCCACCCTCGTGGCAAACAAAGCAGTAGTACATCCGCTTTTTTGGTGAGACCGAGAAGTTGCGGTGCGTGCCCTGGTGGAACGGGCAAGGCCCTCTGAAATCTGTTCCGACGCGCTTGAGGGTCACGTACTCTCCGATCACCTGAACGATGTCGGCGGCGTCGCGAACCTGTTCGACGACTTCGTCGGGAATCACGCGAGCTCCACGACGGTCACGCCCGCGCCACCTTCATTCCAGGCGCCGAGTCGAAAGCTGGTGACCCTGGATTCCTTGCGCAGCATCTCAGCGACCCGCTCTCGCAAAGCGCCGGTGCCTTTTCCGTGAATGATCCGCAGGCTCTTGAGATCCGCGCGGACTGCCGCGTCGACTGCGTGCATCACGATGTCTTCTACCTCGCCGGCCCGCATTCCCCGCAGATCGATCTCACTCCGCGCGTGGATCTCCGGAAGATCGCCGCGCACCGCGACCACGACCTCCGGACTCGCTGCTTCCGCGGTCGAGATCCGGAGTGAGCGGCGCGGAACGGCGAGTTTCATCACGCCGACCGCTACCACCGCCTCACCATCTCGTACCTCCACCACACGTCCGACTTTACCTCCGAGTGTCTCGACTTCAACAAAATCACCGACGTTCACATCTGTGTCTGATGTGCTGCGCGAAGGCTCCGGCGCGCGCTCCAACCGATCCAGCTCGCGACCTTGTTCTTGTGCGAGCTGCTCGACGCGCTTTCTAGCGTCCCGCGCCGCTTCGTCGTCCGCTTCCGAGGCAGCCTTCAACTCGCGAATAGTACGCTCGACATCCGCCCGCGCTTCGAGAAGATACCGTCTGGCTTCCTGTCGTGAAGCGCGCTCCACCTCCCGCTCGCGCTGACTGACGTTTCGCTCGCGCTCCGCAACCCGGCGAGCGCGCTCTTTCGCGTCCTCGGCGATCTCGCCAGCCTCGCGCTCCGTAGCGCTGAGTGATTTTTCGCGCGCCTCGAGCTCCGCCAGCAAGGCGGTCACTCTCCGCTCGTCGGTCGGGATTCGCTCCTCTGCGCGCTCCAGCACATCAGACGGCAAATTCAGACGCCGGGCGATGCTGATTCCGTACGACCGACCTGGAATTCCCTTGGTAAGTCGATAGGTTGGCGCGAGCCTGACAGGATCGAATTGCAATGACGCGTTCACCACACCGTTCACTTCGGTTGCGAGCTCCTTCAAGGCGCCCAAGTGTGTCGTTGCGACGGTGAGAGTGCCGCGTTTCGTGAGCGATTCCAGAATCGCGCCGCCCAGTGCTGCTCCTTCGATTGGATCGGTACCCGAACCGAGCTCGTCGATGAGAACGAGCGAGTGATTCGTTGCCGAGCTCAGTACTTCGGCGAGGTTTCTCAGATGAGCGCTGAAAGTCGAAAGACTCGCGAGGATCGACTGCTCGTCGCCGACATCGGCGTAGATGTCGTCGAACATCGCAATCCGGGAGCCCGCTGCGACGGGCGCCGGAATTCCCGACTGAACGAGCGCGGAGAAAAGCCCAAGCGCCTTGAGAAGCACTGTCTTGCCGCCCGTGTTTGGTCCCGAAATGAGCAAGGTGCGTTCGGTGGGAGACATCTCGAGGTCGAACGGCACGACGTCGATTCCCTGCGCGATCAGCAGTGGATGACGCCCGTTCACGATAGCGAAGCCGTCGGTTGAATCAGCGAGATCTGCGGGAGAACAGCGAAATTCAATCGCGTAACGCGCCCGGGCAACGAGCGAATCGAGAACGATGAGTGCCTCGAGGCTATCGCTCAATGCTTCGCGGTGCGGGCGAACCTTTTCTGTGAGCTCGAAGAGAATCCTCTCGACTTCGGCGATCTCTTCGCCCTGTAGCTCGCGGATCCTGTTCCCTGCCTCGACCGCCGCTGGCGGCTCGACGAAGAGCGTGCCGCCAGTCTGCGAAGCGTCGTGAACTATGCCGCCGACCGCGCTCTGTGCTTCGCGTCGCACCGGAATGACGAACCGACCGTTCCTCACAGTCACTGACATATCAGCGACCCGCTGATGCGGCTCCAGCTTCGCCATCGCGCGCTCGAGCAGTTTGATCAGGTCTCCCTGCGAGCCTTTGAGCTCGCGACGAATTTTGCGCAGCTCTGGCGATGCGTTGTCGCTGACTCCGCCTTCCTCGTCAATCACGCGCCCGATCTCATCCTCGAGCGATTTGTTCGCGATCAAGGAGTCGATCTGCTCCGCCAGCACGGCGGCTACGATCGGCGGGGCGCGTTCTCCGCGCAGCGAGTCGCGTGTCACCCGCGAGCTCCGAAGCAGTGAGCCAACCACAAGAAGATCGGGTGCGGCAAGCGATGCACCTTCGACGCGAAGTCGCGTGAGAGCCGCGCGGGCATCCGGCACTCCATGAAGACTCCGCGGAGGACCCGTGGAGTCTTCATGG
>CADDZN010000243.1 GCA_902812375.1 bacterium
AGCAGGGCCGCCAACCCGCCGAAAAGGAAAATCAGGTTGAGGTTGGTCGCCTCGATCGCCAGTGCAACTACGGCGGTCGCTATACAGATCAACGCGGCGCTAAGGTGCATGACTTGATATGCGTCATCGCGTGGACGCCCGCTAGCCTGCGCAGGCTTTCCGCGTGTCATTTCGGAAGCGAAGTACGACGCGTTCATGAATCAGATCCGTCTTGAAACCGACCGGCTGCTCATGCGCAACTATCGCCTTGGGGATTTCGAAGACCACTGTCGTCTTCATTCGGATCCCAGTGGCACCCTGGATGCGCTTAAGCTCACTCACTCGAGCTGCGTGCGTCATGGCAACTGCTGCATCAAATCAATCTGCGCCAAAGGACCGACAAGCCACCACGACCGCGAAGCGTGGTGACAGCGGAGTCCATTATTACCTGCGGCGCCTCGGGCCCGGTCTCGTCACCGGCGCGGCGAACGACGATCCGGGCGCAATCGGAACCCACGCGCAGGTCGGCGCGCAATTCGGCGCCGGCTCATTCTGGCTCGCGCCGTACACGCTGCCGCTCACCGCGGTGGTGCTCGAGATGTGCGCGCAAATCGGGAACGTCTCCGGACGCGGCCTCGTCACCATTCTGCGCTTTCATTATCCACGCTGGGTGCTCTACGGAACGATATCGCTCGTCGCGTTTGCGAATACCATCAGCCTCGCCGCCGACCTCGGCGTCATGGCTGACGCGGTGCGTATGCTCGTCGGCGGTCACCCGCGGATCTGGCTGGTGGTTGTTGCTGCTTTCTCAGCGATGCTGCAAGTGCTAGCCGAGTTCCAGATGTACTCGAGGGTGCTGAAGGTGCTCGCGCTGTCGCTACTCGCGTACGTCGTTGCGGTCTTTCTGGTGCCGCAGGATTGGGGCGCGGTGCTGCGCGCCACGGTGGTACCAAGTATTCGTCCGAACGGCGCGTTCCTGGTTGCTGTCGTGGCTGTGATCGGCACGCGCCTTTCACCGTATGTGATGGTCTGGCAGGCCGCGCACGTCGTCGAGCAGAAGATCGGCGACGACAAGCCAAGGCTTTGGCAGCGACTTGGGCGGAGGCGCCCCGAAGTGCGCGCGATTCAGGTCGATGTCATCGCGGGGAGTGTCGTCGCGAATCTGGTAACGTGGGCGATACTGGTGACGACCGCCGGCACGCTTCATACGCGGGGCATTACGCAGCTCGCGACTGCGGCGGATGCGGCCGCGGCGCTCGAACCCGCCGCAGGCCGTCTCGCCTACGTGCTCTTCGCAACAGGAATTCTCGCGACGGGCCTGTTGGCGGTGCCCGTGCTCGCGGGCGGGGTCGCGTACGCTGTAGGCGAGGCGTTTGGCTGGGCACGTGGCCTCGCGCATGGCGCGAGCCGAGCTCCGCGATTCTATAGTGTGATCGTGGTCTGCATCGCGCTCGCGGCCGCGCTCAATTTCGTTGGCATCAGCCCCATTCGCGCGCTCGTGCTGAGTCAGCTCGTGAACGGTCTGGTGGCGATTCCGCTGGTCTTCCTCGTGCTGGGCATCTGCAATAATCCGGAAGTCATGCGCAACAGGACCAACGGACGGCTCGCCAATTCACTGGGCTGGGCGACCGCAATCATCATCACTGTTGTCGGAGTCGCGGCAATTTGGCAGCTCGCGGGCTGATCGCGCGCTCACTCGTCACTGCCTTCGCTGTGGCGATCGACAGCGGAAGATCGCTTTGGCTCGCTTCTGTCACCTCTTCGGCGTCTTGTCTCCTTGAGAAGCGTCACGCCCCGTTTCACGGTCCTTTGGTAGCGTTTCCCAACTCGACGATCCGCTCAAATTCCGATTCGACCCGACATCGCCCACTGAATCCACGCCTTCAACGGACTCACGGTCGAGCTCTTCCTGCAAGTTGTCTTCGTTGTCTCCGCGCTTGCCGGAATTACCGGTGTTTCGATTCCTGCTTTGATTCTCGTCAGACATCTTCGATCTCCCATTGTACGAAAGGTTCGGCTCTTCAATTCCAGATCTAGCGATGCGCATTTCCCGCACCGCGCATCTTCACAGCCCAGCCGCGGATTCTTCTCGCGCCGCTCCAAACCCGAGTGGCCGGCAAGCAGCCACGCGTAATTGCATCTGTTCCACTTTGGCATCCGACGCGGGCGCGGAATTTTCTTTGCATCTCCGGACCTTGCCTACAAATCACGGGAGCCGAGCGTGGCCGACATCAATATCGAGAAGAAGAGGAGCAACATCTGGCCGTGGATCATTGCGATCCTGATCATCCTTGCGCTCCTCTGGGCATTCGCACGACACCGCAACAACAACGCGGCCACAGGCTACGGGGATACGACGGCGATCCAGGGGACCGCTCCTGTTCCAGCGAGCGGGACCGCGTCGAGTACACGGCCGTAACGCTCTAGCCAGCAGCCACAACTCGGAGGACAAAATGGCTAACGAATCAATCGAACCGGCTCGACTGCCGGTGAGCTGCAATCGCTCGACGCTTTGCCGGATTTCAAGGTTGCCGATGGTGACCCGGACATCCGGGGCTGGAAAGTCATAACCTCCGATCGGGAGAAGATCGGGACCGTGAAGGACCTCATGGTCGACACCGCCGCCAGAAAAGTGCGTATATCTGTGTCGAGTTGGCACGACTCATTCAGCCAACTATAGCAGCGACATTTATGACGACTCGCGCATCCGCACAGGGCGGGTCAAAGTTCCGGTCATGCGTGAGGAAGTCACCGTGGAGCGGCGCCCGGCTTCGGGTAATGCTGACGCACGCATTGAAGGTGACGTGATTCGGGTGCCGCTAATGGCAGAGGAAGTGGTCGCCGAAAAGAGAGTCGTGCCGAAAGAAGAAATCGTAATCAGGAAACACGCGGTCAAGGACGAGCAGGAAGTCGACGCCGATGTCCGGAAGGAGCCAAGCGACGTGAAACGCGAAGGCGTCGACAAGGACCGCATAAGCGAGGAACGCATCCAGGATAGATAGTCGGCGCCGGCGGAAGCGCAGTGATTCGCGCTTCCGCCGGCGCTGCTGGCCAGTCCCGCGTCTGGATCTGACCGTTCAGCTTTACCTCGCCTTGCGAGCGACCGTAAACAGATGCTTGTGCACATCCGCTTTAGGTGCTAATGTGTGCCGCTGTCTGATCGCTGCCCACCCATTCACTGGAGAATGCCAGATGTTGCTTCACGGTCGCACTCTGTTAAGCATTGCTGCGTTGGCCGCCCTGGCCGCGTGCTCCACCGACAATGTTGTCTCGCCCGGCGCTATCGCGGGCTCCCCAGCATCTGTCAATGCCGACGGGAATACCGGCGTCGCCATGCGCCTCCTGCACGCGCACGTATGTCCCAGCGCCGCTCCTGGACTAGCGCGCTGCCATTCTCTGGTGCGCGTCGACAACTCGGCGCAACCGCTCGCTACTACTGCTCCCCGTGGGTATGGACCGGCTGATTTGCGTGCCGCCTACTCGCTCACGAGCACCGGAAGCGCCACCCAGACAATCGCGATCGTCGACGCATTCGATGATGCGAACGCCGAGAGTGATCTCGCGGTCTATCGCAGTCAGTTTGGTCTGCCGGCTTGCACGACGGCCAACGGCTGCTTCCGCAAAGTCGACCAGACCGGTGGTACGCATTATCCTCGCGGCGATATGGGTTGGGCCGAGGAGATCTCGCTGGATCTCGACATGGCGAGCGCGATCTGTCCGAGCTGCAACATTCTGCTCGTTGAGGCCAAAACAAACTCTTTCGCGAATCTCGCCGCCGCGGTCGACCGCGCGGCAATCTTGGGAGCGACCGTGATCTCGAACTCCTATGGCGGCAGCGAATACGCGTCGGAGGTCAACGACCAGTCGCACTACAATCACCCTGGCGTCGCCATCACGGTGAGCTCCGGCGACAATGGCTATGGCGTAGAGTTCCCGGCCGCGTCTCAGTTCGTCACGGCGGTTGGCGGGACGACGCTGACCAAGAGTGGAAGCACCTTCAGCGAGACGGTCTGGAATGGCGCCGGCAGTGGCTGCAGTGCCTACGTCACCAAGCCGAGCTGGCAGACTGACCCGTTATGCTCACGCAGAACGGTTGCCGATGTTTCGGCTGTGGCCGATCCAAATACTGGCGTCGCCGTCTACGACACTTATCGGCTGCACCCTGGCGGCTGGCTCGTGTTCGGCGGGACGAGTGTCTCCGCCCCAATCATCGCCAGCGTATACGCCCTCGCGGGCAACGCGGCGTCCGTCAACTATGGCTCGTTCCCATACACTCACACGTCTTCACTCAACGACGTTACGAGTGGAAGCAATGGAAGCTGCGGCGGGTCGTACCTGTGCACTGGCATGGCGGGGTTTGACGGACCGACGGGTCTCGGAACGCCAAAGGGCACCGGAGCGTTCTAGCTTCCGAAAAACTTAAGTAGCTGGTAGCGAAGTGGGCACGGTCGCATGCGACCGTGCCCACTTCGCGCGAACGCGAAGGTCGGAGCAAGGTTTACATTTAGCGCTCCGACCGACTGGCGCTTGAGTGACGCTCTCTCACATTGACAATGCAGACTTTCGGGTCGATGGCCGGGCGGTAGTCTATCGCCTTTATGACATCGCGTACGAGATCAATCTCGATCGTGCACAGGAGCTGTTGGCTCTGAGTCTCCCAGCGCGAGTAAGGCCCGCTCGCGGTGAGGCACAAGCGCTTCAGATCGCCAACCCTCCATTGTCCGTCCTTCTTGACGAGAACGAAGTCCAGCTCGGCGGCGCGAACTATCGGACCGCGCTCTCGGCGCGCCTGTTCGACTTCGGGGTATGCTCTCTCGAGCTCCAGGTTTTCGCGCCGCCCGGAACCCACTGGAATCAGTTCTCGGCACTCGGTGGCGAGCTGGAGAAAGCCGACGCTGTGAGAGCGCGCTTCGATGCTGCCCTCGATGTTCTGCGCGGCCGCATTTCCGCGGCCACTGCTCGGCCCGGGCTCGCACCAGTAAGCGAGGAGTACGTCGTATTTCGGGTAACTCGCCTGACGGATATGACCGGTGGCGGGGTGAAAGCAGACGTGCTCACTGACGACCATCTGGTGCCTCTTCTTCTCAACGAGAGACGGCCTCTCTCGCCGCGCGCCCGGCAAGAGC
>CADDZN010000244.1 GCA_902812375.1 bacterium
CGCGCTTGTGCAAAGAATTCTACCTCCGTCCGCGGGTGTGTCGTCCTCGCGATTTGAGAATCTCGGCTCCGTTCAGAACAGCGGATTCGAGGCGAGCCTGAGAGCGCAGGTGCTCCAGACGGACAGGATCGGTCTGGACGGACAATTCAACTACGCCCTCAACAACAACAAGCTCGTAAGCCTGGGCAGCGTTCCGCCAATCATCGGAACTGACATCAGAGAGGTGCCGGGCTACCCACTCTTCGGCGCGTGGCAGCGCCGAATTCTCGGATTCAACGACTTCAACGGCGATGGAATTCTGACAGCCAATGAAATCATCGTCAGCGACTCGGCAATGTTTATCGGGCGCACGAGTCCGCACGTAGAAATGAGCTTCGTACCGGGGATGGATCTGTTTCACAATATGTTCCGGGTGACCGCGCAGTTTGACTACAAAGGCGGCTACTGGCTCAAGAACTCGAACGAGCGTATTCGCTGCAATCAGCGATTGAACTGCAGCGGTCTCGCGAATCCCGAGGCTCCGCTCTGGGAGCAGGCTCGCGTCGTGGCTCTTCGCGATCATCCGTCTAGAACAGAAGGCGGATTCTGGGAGAAGGGAGACTACACAAAGCTCCGTGAGCTCGCACTGACCTTCACCGCTCCGGAGGCTTGGCTCCAACACCGGCTTATGCCGGGCAACCGACTGAGCATCACGCTCGCCGGTCGCAATCTGATGACATGGACGCAATACACGGGCATGGACCCGGAAGCGGTGACATCGCCTGGTGGAACTGGAGTCGAAGTCGAGGACCCCTTCCAGGCAGTTCCGCCGCCTCGCTATGTAACGCTTCGTTTGAATCTCGGCTTCTGACGCGCGTCAGCGCTTACCAATAGGATAACCAATGGCAAACGTGATTTTTCAGGCGCGCCTCAGGGGAGCTCTGTCGCTGTTACTCGCGGCCGGAGCTTTGACGGCGTGCAATAGAGACAAGATTCTCCAGGTAACCGATCCCGACATCATCAACCCGTCGAACCTCGGCTCCGCGGAAGCCGCGGAAGCGCTGCGGGTAGGTGCGCTATCGCGCGTTTCCGACGTGACCGGCGGACTTCAGGGAAGTGGTTCGCTGAACGAGGGGATCTTCCACTTCAGCGGCGTCGTCGCTGACGAATGGCGATCGACCGACACCTTCGTCCAGCGCGATGAAGCGGATTCCCGCTCCATCACTGAGTCAAACAGCGCGATGACACTCGAGGCACGCGGGCTCCATCGCATCCGCACCGCTGCAAACCAGGCGATTGCATCGCTACGGCAATGGAAGCCAGCCGACACCGCCTCTGTTGGGCAAATGTACTGGGCGCGAGGGTGGGCGGAGATGAGCATCGCGGAGAATTTCTGCAATGGAATGCCGCTCAGCTCGCTGGACGCCGCCAACAACATCGTGTATGGCGAACCGCTCATGAACGTCGAGATTTACAACCGGGCGATCGCCAGCTTCGATAGTGCAGTTCAGAATGCACCGGCAGGCGTCGCGCGCGCGGACACGGTCAAGTGGCTGGCGGGAATCGAGAAGGCGCGAGTTCAGCTCGATTTGGGCGACGTAGCCGGCGCAGGAACGACGATTACCGCGGCCGCCGTTCCTGACAACTTCAAGTTCTCGATGTCTTACACCCAGGCGCTCGGCGATAATCAGATCTGGGCGCTCAATAACAGCGCTGGGCGCTGGATGCCGGGAAACAACGAAGGCATTGTGGGACTCAATTTCTTCAGCGCCAACGATCCACGAGTACCGATGTGTATCGGAGGAAGCGCGGCGTGCAAGACTTTCGATCCTAACCAGACGCGATCGATCTCGTTCGACAACAACTTTGGGACGGGTTCGTTCCTGGTGCAGCTTGTATGGCCGACGCGCGAGGCGGACATCGCTATCGCGATGGGCACGGAAGCACGGCTAATCGAAGCCGAGGTCGCGCTGAGAACCAACGATGTGACTACGTGGCTGGCGAAACTCAATCAGTTGCGCGCGAACTTCAACACGTTCAAGCAGCCGTCGGACCCATGCTCGGCGACGACCCAAGTCAATGGTTGCCCGCCGGTGCCGGTGGGCGGAGCGTTGCCGGCGCTGACTGATCCGGGAACGCAGACCGCTCGAGAAGACCTTCTTTTCCGGGAGCGAGCGTTCTGGCTGTGGAGCACTGGCCATCGCTTGGCGGACATGCGCAGGTTGGTCCGCCCGACGAGCGAGGGCGGGTTCGGGCGCGCGGAAAATACGGTTTTTCCGAACGGGCCCTACTATAAAGGTGGTGTGTACGGGACAGACAAGTTCCTAGTGATCCCGCAGGCAGAGCATAACAATCCGGAGTTCGTGAAAGGCTGCCTCGATCGGAACGCATAATCCCATACTCCTACTAGGATGACATTAATGAAAAGACTCTGTCTTCTTGGCCTGGCGGTTGTTTTCGTCGCGTGCAACAACGACAAAATCACCGACGTGCTACAGGTATCGAAATTTTTTGCCGTGAGAATAGATCCACAGGCAGTGACCCTTGCGCAGGGCGGTACGCAGGCCCTGACCGTAACCGCGTACGACGCCAATTGCACGGGCCAGGCAAACTGCGATCCGCTTGCTCCGGGAAATCCGGTTCAGGTAAATGGCGTGACCAGATTCCGTTCGACTGACACCACGGTCGTCAAGGTCGATTCGATCACCGGTATGCTGGCCGCGCAGGCGAAGGCAGGCACCGCCAATATTATTGGCACGCTGCAAAACATTCCCGGCGCCACGGGTTTGCCATCGGTGACACTGGCAGATACGACTCCAGTGACTGTCTTGGCGGCAGGGGCAGCGGCGCCCGCAATTGCCGGCATGACGTTGACTGCGTCGCGTTCGACGAACGGCGCGGGATCCACCGACACGTTGACCATTAACTACACTGATGCGGGCGGAGCTACCGTCGCGACTCAGCGCGCAACCACGAATACGGGGGGCCTCGGCCGACCGGCGTTCTTCAGCAGCGATCCATCAGTGGCGACCGTCGGTACTACCGGGATCATAAACGGTGTAAAGCCTGGTACAGCGACCATTTCGGCAAGCAATACGGTCGCTGGCGTAACCAAAACGGCGACGTTCCCCATCACAATTACTGACCCGGTCACCGCAACGATAACTATCACGACGGCGACTTCCGGGACGGGAATTATTTTCTTCCCTGGGTCGGTGACAGTGTCGGCTACTCAGGCGGTCGTCGAGCACAGGCCCAATGCGACGACTCCCGGAGCGGTGGTGACGTTCACCGTGTTAGGTACCTCCCTTTTTCCCAATACCTTCACGACGACGACCACTCCCAATAGCACAGACTGCTTCAACGTGACATTTGCGAATCCGGGCGCGGCTGGCGCGGCGCCGACCGCCCCGCCTGGATCGACGATCCCGGCCGGGAACTCAGGCAACATCGGAACGGGCGGCGCCGGGAGCACGAATCCACGGCTGTGCAGTGTGCCTACGGGAAATAACGCCGTTGGCAAGGATGCCCAGTCGAGGCTTTTCACCACCCCCGGCACTTACACCTTCACGAGCACGACCAACGGAGCCACCGGCACGATAATAGTGAAATAACGTGTCGTAGCATCGCGCGGAGGAAGACATGCAAAGCACACTTCGAGTCTGGATCCTACTCACACTCGGAGTGTGCTTTTCCTCTGTTGCGCAGGGGCAATCTGTTTTCCTTGGCAGCGTCATCGCCGACGGTGACCGCGCACTCCCACTTGCTGGCGCTGAGATTTCGATTCCGCGGCTGAATGTCGAGGCTCGCGCGGATTCTCTCGGCAAATTTTTCTTCAGCGGAATTCCGAAAGGCCTATACCGGATCATCATCCGGCGGATCGGCTACAATTCGTTCTCCTTCGATGGACGCTTTTCAGGATCGGATACACTGGCCGCGGATTTTGCTTTGACACCAGCGCCTTCCGCGCTCGACACAGTCAACGTCATCGGCGGCGCCAGCGTACACGGGAAATTCCAGGAATTCGAAGACCGTCGCGCTCACGGAGGGGGCGCGTTTCTGACCCGAGCCGATATCGAGAAGCAAAAAAATCGGCAGTTAGGGGAAATCCTTGCCAGCCTTCCGGGTATTCGGATCAACCGATATGGCGCCGAGAGTGCGGTCGCCAGCTCACGATGGAGAGGCGGCCCAAGTAATGGTGGCGACTCCATGGATCGAAGGAAGGGAGCGCCGCGAGGATGTTACTCGCAGATCTACATCGATAATGTCCGCGTGTTTGCGTCGGGCGCCGGCGAGGCTCTCTTCAACATAAACTCGATTCCTCCGTCGACGATTCAGGGCATTGAGTACTATGCCAGTCGAGACGAGACTCCGATTCAGTACGCGTCCAACCGGGCCGAATGCGGGACGATGCTTATCTGGACACGCATAGAGTAGCGTAGCCGATCGAGCGGCGGCGCTACTTCAGATCTCCATTGACTACGTGCGGGTCGTCACTGAAAAGGCCACCGTCACCGTCCGAAGGGTGCTGTTGGCGAGCGCCCTTCCGTTGACAGGCGTGCGGCACGCCGTCTAAGTTTGGATGATAGACCGGAATTCCTCCGCCCTCCGATGAGGGCGCTTCGGAATTCCCCGCGCTGCACGCGCGATCCGCGCGGAAAATAGCGCTTTCCGCCCCTCGCTACTGCAGACGCGACATAGCCGCTTATCGCCGAACTGGGGCGAATGCTCCCCTCGGCGATCTGCGGCGTCCAATCCCAGTTCCACTTTCTGCGAGGTGTAGTATGGGAATGACAGGTAAGATCACTCGCCTCCTTGCGGTAGCTGGCGTAGTGCTCGGATTCGCTCCGGCATACGCGCAGGCCCAGGGCGCGACCATCAGTGGCCAGGTGACTGGCACCGGTGGGGCACCAGTAGTAGGCGCGAGCGTCAGCGTTCCGGCGCTCCGCGTTGGAGGATTCACCGACGATCAGGGCAGATACAGCTTCACCCTTCCCGAGTCGGCAAACGGAACGACCGTAACAGTGGTGGCGCGCCGCCTCGGGTTCAGCCCGAGCTCGGCGGCGGTAGCAGTTAACGGCACGGCGGTATCCCAGAAC
>CADDZN010000245.1 GCA_902812375.1 bacterium
GTCGTGACATACGCGACGGTCTCGCGGTGCGCGTCCTTCACCGCCGCGAGAACAGTTGGGCTCTCCGCATGTCCCGCCGCCTGGACTAAATCGCTTCGCTTTTCGGTGACATTCCACTTCCCGCCTTCGCGCGACACGGTGAGATGCGCGACATCGACGCTCGTCGCCCAGTTCTTCGGCTGAATAAGCAAAGTTTGGCGGATTGTGGTGCCGCGCACTTCCTTATGTGAATGCCCGAACAGGATCAGATCGATTCCCGGGATCTCCGCTGCAACGCGCGCGGCGACGTTTTCGCTTGGCACTCCCGTCGTCACCGTATCGTAACTGGAAGGCTCGTTGAGCCCTGAATGCAGCGTAGCAATTACGACATCCGCTCCAGCGGCCCGTACCTCGCGCACGGCTTCGCGCACCGCCGGAACGAGGTCGCCGAGACGCACTCTTCCACGGACATTCTCCGCGTCCCAGAGCATCACACCGGGCGTGGTCGCGCCGACAATCCCAATCTTGATGCCCGCGCGATCGATGATAGTCCACGGTTGGTACGCGTGAACGCCCGCTGGATCTATCCGATAGGTGTTCGCGGATAGAAACGGAAAGTTCGCCTGGCGCACCGCACTATCGAGGTAGGGAACACCGTAGTTGTACTCGTGATTGCCAATCGCCGCTGCGTCATAGTGCATCGCATTCATCGCCGCGATGATGGGGTTCGTTCGATTAGTCGACACCCGGGCAGCGACATATGCGAGCGGATTGCCTTGAAGCAAATCTCCGGCGTCGAGAAGTATCACCCGTCCCGGGTTCGCGGCGCGTACCGAGTCTACGATCGTCGCTGCTCGCGTGAGACCGCGGATTGTCTCAGGCTTGTTGGCGTAATAATCCCAGGCGGTTACGCGGCCGTGAACGTCCGTCGTCGTGGCGACGACGAGGTCGACAGCCTGCGTTGAAGGAGTGAGCTGCGTCGAGGCGCACGCTGCGGTTACGGCAATTGCGCCGTAGACTGCGATTGATTGAAGTCGAGTGAGAGTGGGCATGTATTGGTGAGTTGCAAAGCTATTCGCCTGTCCAGCGCTGAGGGAGTGCAACGTTATCGTAACGTGTTCGTGACAGGGGCCGAGTTGACGTCGACTCGCCACAACGGACAAGTTCATTCCGTGACGGGAACACCCGCTTTAACCGACCGAATACTCGTTGTCGACGACGAGCCGGACATCGTCGCGCTCGTCGCGTACCATTTAGCGAAATCCGGATATCTGGTCTCTACGGCAACCAGCGGGCCGGAAGCGCTGGTGGTCGCGCGTCGAGAGAAACCCTCGTTGATGGTCCTGGATCTCATGCTTCCGGGACTATCTGGCTTTGATGTGATGGCCGAGCTGAGAGGTGATCCGGCTATCGCGGGGACCGCTGTGTTGATGCTGACCGCTCGGCGGGAAGAGGAAGATCGGATCAAAGGCCTCAACGTGGGAGCCGACGACTATCTCACCAAGCCGTTCAGTCCACAGGAGCTCGTTCTGAGAGTTGGAGCAATTCTCCGTCGCTCGCGAGCAAGCCAGGCGGATGCGAGCGATGTCAGGCAGATAGGTCCACTGCGAATCGACAGTACTGCGCACCGCGTCACCGTCGATGGCCGAGAGATCGATCTCACTCCGACTGAATTCAAGCTTCTGCTTTTACTCGCCGAACGAAAAGGGCGCGTTCAACCCCGCAATCTTTTGCTCGAGGTTGTGTGGGAGGCGGCTCCTGATATCCAGACGCGCACTGTTGACATGCATGTGCAGAGACTTCGCGCGAAGCTCGGACCGGCAGGCGATCTGATTGAAACCGTTCGAGGCTTCGGGTACCGCATCAAGAGCGGCGCAGAGCGAGCGTGAGACTCGCGCAGCGCCTACTGCTTCACTCACTCGCGATTATCGCGGTGCTGGTAGTCTCCGTTGTTGTGATTATCGATAACCAGCTGCATTCGAATATCACCGAGGAGACGACGCGGACGCTCGCCGGCGAGGCCAGACTACTCGCACTTCAATGGCGCCTGGGGATCAATGCGGACTCGCTTGCGGATGCCGCAGGCGCGGCTGTCGGAGACCGCGTCACCTTTATTGATTCCACAGGTCACGTCGTAGGTGACTCGGAGTTCGACGGACCGGCACTCGAGCGGTTGCAAAATCATAGTGATCGCCCGGAAGTGATATCTGCACGGCGCAACGGCTCAGGCTCCATTCGCCGAATGAGTCCTTCAACGGGTGAGGAGCGCGTCTACGTTGCCGTGAGTGCGCCTCTGGGAGTCGCACGGGTGTCGGTGACGACGCGCACCATCGAAGCGCTTTTCGACCGTGCACGAAATGGCGTTATTGCCGCCGGACTGATTTCGTTCGTCGTCGCGGCAATTCTCGCGCTGCTTTTTGCCCGTTCCGTCTCGCGACCAATCACGGAGCTGAGCGAGGTCGCTCGATCGATTGCCGCGGGAAAGGGGCGGCGCCCTCCCCCACTCTCCGCGCCTGGTGAAGTTGGGGACCTGTCCGACGCGATCTACCGACTCGCGGAGCAGCTGGAAGGCCGCATTAGCGCGTTAGCGGCGGAGCAGTCGGTACTCACGGCACTCGTTGAGACCCTCAATGAAGGCGTGCTGGCGGTATCGCGCGCGGGTGAGGTTGTGCGAATCAACGAGACAGGTAGGCGCCTTCTCTCTGTCGATCGACCGCTTCCGTTCCCCCTCGATTTCCTTCCGCGCGAGACCACACTGCGAAACGCGATCTCCCTTGCTCTCGCGGGAACACGTACCGAACCCGAAGAGGTTCTCATTGGGGGCAACACCATGTCGTTGACAGCGCGACCTCTGGTGGATGGCGGCGCCGTCGTCGCCCTCTTTGATGTGACGCCAATTCGCCAGCTCGAGGCAGTGCGCCGAGACTTTGTCGCGAACGTGTCCCACGAGCTCCGCACACCTCTCACCGTGGTGAGCGGATTCGCCGAAACGCTTCGCGATCCCGAAATCCCAGCGCAGCGCCGCACGGAATTTGTTGAGGCGATCTACTCCAACACGCAAAGGATGGAGCGCATTGTCGACGAGCTGCTCGATCTATCGCGCATTGAGTCGGGGCACTGGAGGCCGCGGCTCGAGTCCGTTTCCATCACTGAAGTCGCGAACGATGTCTTAGCTCGTGTTCGCGAGCGTGCCGAGAAGAAAGAAATAGCGCTCCGCGTTTCGATCGCTTCCGGCGCTGGCTCAATCACCGCTGATCGTACCGCACTCGAGCAGATATTGCTCAACCTGGTCGAGAATGCGCTGCGCTACACCGGGCCAAAAGGAAGCATCGTTATCGCCGCGACGCGGCAGAACGGTGGCATCGCAGTATCGGTGACAGACACCGGCTCGGGAATTCCAGCCGAACACCTTCCAAGGATCTTCGAGCGCTTCTATAGGGTCGATACTGGGAGATCGAGGGAAGCCGGCGGAACTGGATTGGGGCTCGCAATCGTGAAGCATCTCGTTGAAGCGCACAACGGTTGGGTGAGCGCGGAAAGTGCCGTCGCCGCTGGAACCACCATCACCATGTTTTTCCCACTGACTTCCGAGATGCAGTCGTGACACAGCCTTTACGTTCGGTGTGATTGACCGTGACACGTGAGAGAGACCTTCGAGTGCGACAAACTTTCTCTCACGGAGCCATAAGTGATCAAAACCGTCCGCAGTATCGCGGTCGCCTTCTCGGCGGCAACGCTTCTCGCAGGCAGCGCCTCGGGCCAATCAGTCGATCTCACGGGTGCCGGTGCCACGTTTCCATATCCTATCTATTCGAAGTGGTTCGCTGACTACGCCAATAGCACGGGCGTAAAAATCAATTATCAGTCGATCGGTTCGGGCGGGGGCATCAGGCAGCTCTCCGAGCAGACCGTCGATTTCGGTGCTTCCGATGGACCAATGTCGGATCAGGAGCTCGCGAACGCCAAGGGCGGCGCGGTGCTCCATTTCCCGACGGTCATGGGCGCGGTCGTCATCACCTACAACGTCCCCGATCTCACGAAGCCGCTCAATCTGAGTGGCGACGTGATCGCGGACATCTTTCAGGGGAAGATCACCAGGTGGAATGATGCGCGGATTGTCGCACAGAACCGCGGGGTGCGTCTTCCCAATACTGATATCCTCGTTGTACATCGCTCCGATGGAAGTGGTACCACTTACATCTTCAGCGATTACCTGACTGCCGTAAGTCCGTCGTGGGCAGGCAGCCTTGGCAAGGGCAAAGAGATAAAGTGGCCCGTTGGTCTTGGTGGTAAAGGCAACGAAGGAGTCGCGGGACAGGTAAAGCAGACTCCCGGCTCGATCGGGTACGTAGAGCTCGCTTACGCGAAACAGAATCATCTAGCATACGCAAGCATTCGTAACGCCGCTGGCAAATACGTTGTGCCGTCAATTGCATCCGTCACCGCGGCGGCGGGTGGGATGAAGCTCCCAAAGAACACTGATTACCGTGTTTCGATCGTAAACGCGCCGGGTGCCGCATCGTACCCGATTTCTTCGATGACCTGGATTCTTGTTTACCAAAACCAGCTCGACGGAGTCAAGGGTGCGAAGCTCGTGAACTTTCTTCGCTGGGCGTACACCGACGGCGAGAAAGCAGCGGCAACTCTGGACTACGCACCACTCCCCGCATCGATGATTGCATCTCTCGAGAACCGCCTCAAGACGATCCGTGTAGCCTCGACCCAAGTCGGGGGCAATCGATGATCCGACCGATCTTTTGGACGCTGTTGATCGCGGTTGTCGCGCCGGTCATCGTCGCGGCTCAGCAGACGGCAGACACCACCAAACCCGCGCCGCCGCCGGCACAGCCAACGACGTCGGTTTCGATTCCCGTCGACTTCTCAGGCGTGCTGTACGCGAATTTCCAGTATCGCGGCGACAAAGGTGCAGCGCACTCGACGAACAAATTCGATCTCGAGCGAGCGTACCTGACTTTCAAAATGCCTGCCGGTGACCGCGCAAGCATTCGCATCACCGCCGACGTTTTTCAGCAGACGTCGGGAACGAACAACGCCGATGCGTTCTATAGAGGTTGGGTGATCCG
>CADDZN010000246.1 GCA_902812375.1 bacterium
CTCTTCACGCGCCCGCAGATCGGCTATGGCCGCACGAAGTTGATCCATCTTCTGCTTGCCGAGAAACTGAGCGGCAGAACTCGAGGCAGCTTTTATTTCGCCGTTCCGCCGCTGCCTTATCTCGATCTCGAGCAGCGCGAAGCGTTCGTTGAGCAACCGCCTGATAGTTCGAAGTCGCGCGATCTGCCCCGGATGATCGCGAACGAGCAGCTCGAGGCGTTGGCTGACGAGGTCGATATCTCTCCGCGATCCGTTGTAGGGTTCGAGAAAAGTCTCGTCGCCGGTCAGGAGGTAGGCGCGCTGTCCTGTTTCGGCTTCAACAGCGCGCGTTAGCAGCAGTTGTGCAGACTCCCGCACTTCATGGCTTCGTTCTATCTCGCCGACATCCGCGACAACGACGCGAGCGCGCTCATAGGCGAGCGTACCAATGAGCAGCACGAGCAACACGGGCACGAATGCGAGTAAGCGCCGCTGCGCGGCTCCCGGAGAATTAAGTCGCAACCAAGCTCTCTTTGGTCGTGTCTGATGCGCGTCCGCCAAGCTCTCTCAGCGAACCGCTTAGCATTGGTGGCGACTTTCGGGCCAGATTCTTCTCGGACGAAGGCCTTTTTTTTGCTTGACTGCGCTTTGCACTTCCCAACACCGCCCGGGGCGACTTCCGCCCGAGCTGTCGATCATATCCGGAATACGATGTTTACCTCGAGACTCGCGCTCGTCATCGCGTCTGTAATCACTGCGACAGCCACCGGTTGCGGCATGCGCACCCGGGTTCTGGCAACCAATCCCACACTTTCACTCTCGCCAACGTGCGCAGAGGCCGTACCGGTCTACCCTGATCGCGAGACCGTTCCCTACGACTACTATGAAGTCGCGCTCATCACCTCCGCGGGGAATGCCGCGTACAATGGAAATGGCGATGTTCTGAAGGCGATGCGTAGCAGGGCGGCAACGCTGGGAGCAAACGGAATGATTCTCAATTCACTCGGCGCCAGCCATGCGACGGTGAAAGTGATAGGAGCTGCAGTTGGCAGCAACGACGCAGAAAGACAGGGACGCGCGATCGCCATCTGGATGCCAAGCGATACAGCACGCGTTCGCCGCGTGTGCGGCAAGTCGTGAAAGCCGAGGCCGTCACATAGAGAAAGCCCGAAACGCGGTTCTCGGAAGTCTGTGGCTAGCGGCTCTTTGCCTTGCCGCGTGTAAGGACAGCGCCTGGACGCCGCGCGGCAGTGCCGACATTGTGTTATCGGAAATCAAGCTGCGGGGTGCGGCTGGAGTTTCAAGGCGGCTCGACGAGGATGAAACATTCGCGCGCTCGGTGATGAGTGGTATTGCGAGCGGGGATAGTACGTGGCTTGTAGTAGCAGAGAGAATTCAACCTCAGTCAGCCGCGGCTGAGGCGAGCCTCGAGATCGCGCTCGCGTCGGCGCTGATTCAGTCACCCGGCAAAGTTCTCGCGCTCTCGCGGGGGAAATATCAACTCGACCAGGTCTGCGGAATTCCGTTCCGCCGGACGGACTCCTCAGAGGTAATCACCTACGCGCGGCAAGCGTCGGCCGCTCTTGCCCGTGTCCGGGATTCGACGCTTCGTACGACCGTTGCTTCGTGCCGCGCAGCGCTGGATGATGCCCGCGAGGAGAAGCTGGAACGCGTCGAGCCAGGATACATCCTGAAGAACAAACCGGGCACGACCATTCCTGTAAAACCGTAGTGCTCACTGTTACGCCAGCGCATCAGCCTCGTCGGACAGTCGCACCCAACCAAAAGGAGCTGCTTTGAAACGTTCCATTTTTGCAGTCCTCGCAGTCATCGCGCTGGTCTCGGTTTCGTCCGTGGCGCAGGCGCAGATCGCGAGTGTAGTGAAGCCGGTTCAGTTCGGAATTGCGGCGGGCGCGGCCCTTCCGACCAGCGATCTCTCCGACGACGTCAACACTGGCTTCAATGTTACGGGTACGCTGGGGTTGAATCCGGCAATGATACCATTGGGAATCAGGGTCGATGCCGCGTACAATCGCTTCTCCCCAAAGGTGGGCGATGGAAACCTCAACTTTACCAGCGTCACGGGAAACCTCGTGTACAAATTCCCATCGGTAACAGTTTCGCCCTATGCAATCGGAGGCGCTGGCTGGTACCGCGCGGCAGCAGACGATGGGACTGTGAGCGTGTCCGACAACCACTTTGGCTGGAACCTGGGCGGCGGGATCACGCTGCCACTGAGTGGGTTCGAGACATTCATCGAGGCTCGCTACAACCAGGTCCAGGGCGACAACGGCTCAGCGAAGTTCGTTCCGATCACCTTTGGAATCATGTTCTAGGCGGAACACGCCGACCCAGAGACGGGAGAAAGCTCGGCTTTCTCCCGTCTTTTTTTGCTCTTCACCCGCTGAACTCGTCTTTCAGGCATACCGATCATCCAAAACATTCGAATCCGGCAGCCTTGATGACCCGAAGGAAGCAATGCGCATCCTCGTAGTCGACGATGACAGCGCGATACTGAAGTTGATCGCGCGCGTTTTACGCGATGAGTCCTACGCAATTGACGTTGCCTCGACAGGCGAAGAGGCTCGGTTGCTCGCGTTGGTGAACGAGTACGACGGAATAGTGCTAGATCTCCAGCTTGGTGACCGCCACGGCTTCGAGATCCTCCAGGAGCTGCGCCGCAATGGTCGCCGCACACCGGTGCTGCTGTACTCCGGGCGAGGAGATACCGACTCGATCGTGCGCGGGCTCGACGCTGGTGCGGACGACTACGTCGTCAAGCCCGTGTCCAACGAGGAGCTGCGGGCGCGCGTGCGCACACTGGTTCGCCGAGGCTCTGGCAACTCGCGGATTGCAGAACAGGTGAGCACCGGCAATCTCACACTCAACCGCCTGACTCGTCGAGTGACTTGCGGCGCGGTCGACGTCAACCTGACGTCGATGGAGCTCAAGCTGCTCGAGCACCTCATGCTTCGCACGGGGGAGACAGTCACGCGGAGCGAGCTTCACGACAAAGTCTGGGACATGCACTTCGACCCGAGCTCCAATGTCATCGACGCCCACGTCGCCCGGTTGCGCAAGAAGTTGGACAAAGCGGGTGCAACGGCGGTGATCGCTACTCGACGCGGACTAGGTTTTGTACTTCAACCAGTAAGTCACGCGGAGGCAATCACTTAGCGTTTCTCCGACTATGAACGAGCCGTCATAGTCACTTAACAGGACCGTCACAGAGCCGGGCGCATATTATGCCCATAAGAAATCACCAGACTGTTGAGCAACGACTCACGGTCACTGGAGGCTCTGAGGATGGTTCGACTTCACCGCACGCTAAAAGCTGTCGCAATGGGCATAGCGATCGTCGCGCAGCCAATAGCGGCTCAATCCTCGGCAAGCCTCACTCATACTGTGAGCGTCACTGTACCGCCTCGCGTGAAGGTCCAGGTTGGCGCCGTCTCATTCTCGCCGACGGCAGTGGTCGGGAGCAGCACTCCCAGTGCATCGACGCAAGGCATCTCACTCACGGTGAGCGCAACTCGCGCGTGGGTTCTCTCGATAGCGTCCGCCGCTTCAGGCACGCGCAGATCACCGATTCGCTGGTCGCAACAAGCGAATGCCGGGTTTACGAGCCTTGCGACTGGAGATATCACAGTGGCCTCGGGATCACTTTCGACCCAGCCAAGATCCGCGGAGTTGTTCTTTCGGAACATCGACGAAACGGCGACTGAAAGTAACTCTGACGCGACACATGCACCGGTCGTCTTCACGGTAACAGCGCCATAGACCATTCTCGGAACCGTTACACGGAGACGGGTTAATTCGTCGTCTTGTCGGCGAGGGCGGTTAAGCGTTTCTCTGCCGTGGCTTCATCGGCGCGGTATGGCGCTCGGTACCTTCGCAAAACCTAGAAGCGCTCAGCGAGACGAATTGTTGCTCGCACTCGGGCGCACTCTCGAACAAGGAGAAGCTTTGAAGCGTTCACTGTTCCTCGCGATCGCCGCGATCGCCGCGATCGCACTCGTCGCCGCACCGCGCGTCTCGCATGCGCAGCTCGGTCTCGTCAAGCCGTTCAGCCTTGGAGTTGCTGGCGGTGGCTCGCTCCCGATGAGCGACCTTTCCAACGACAGCAACACTGGCTACAACGGCACCGTTGCAATGGCCATCAACCTTCCGTTCATTCCGGTTGGTCTTCGCGTCGATGGCGCGTACAACTCCTTCGGATCGAAGGCGATTGCCGATGCGAAGCTGCACGTCATCAGTGCGACGGGCAACCTCGTTTATCGTCTGCCGAGCATTGGCGTCTCGCCTTACCTGATCGGTGGCGCGGGCCTCTACATGTCGGGCGTTACCGCGCCTGGCGCGACGAGCAGCACCGAAAACCACCTCGGCTGGAATGCCGGCGCTGGTGTCAGCCTTCCGCTGACGGTGTTCAAGGCCTTCGTCGAAGCGCGTTATAACCGCGTTTCAGCGAATGGTGCATCGATGGAATTCGTTCCGGTCACTTTCGGAATCATGTTCTAAAGCTGGTTCGGCTCGAAATCAGAGCCGCGCAATTCAACGGGGAAGGGCGAGATGCCCTTCCCCGTTTTGCATCCGGCACGAAATCCGCGAGGAAGGAGGCAAATGTCCAGAGATCCGGCCTGCTTTCCCGCATTTCTCTTCGCAACTGGCATCGAAGGGAGCTACCCGAAGATCGAGTTGCCCGACGGCTCTACTAAAAGAATCGACGGCTTCGCCAAATCCGGCCACTACGAGAGGTGGCGTGAAGATTTCGAGCTCGTAAAGGAGCTCGGCATCAGCTATCTGCGCTACGGACCGCCATACTATTCAACGCACACCGGGCCGGGCCAGTACGACTGGCGCTTCGCGGACGAGACCTTCAATCACCTCCACGAACTCGAGATCACGCCAATCGCGGACCTCTGCCACTTCGGAGTGCCTGACTGGCTCGGGGATTTTCAGAACCCTGAATGGCCGCACTTCTTCGAGGAGTACTCGCGGGCCTTCGCGAAGCGCTATCCGTGGGTCAGCCTCTACACTCCAGTCAACCAGATTTTCATTGCCGCGACTTTTTCCGCGA
>CADDZN010000247.1 GCA_902812375.1 bacterium
ATCTACAACCGCGACAAGTACCCGCCCCTGTTCCGGAATCAGTTCGGCCGCTCCAAGGCTATCCTGATGCATGTCTCCAACTTTCGCGCGGTGAAGCGCGTGCGAGACGTGATCAGGATTTACGCAGAGGTGAGTCGGGAGCTGCCGAGCATTCTCGTGATGATCGGCGACGGTCCGGATCGTCCCGCCGCGGAAGAAGAGGCCCGCATACTTGGTGTCGAGGCGTCGGTGTCTTTCCTCGGCAAGCTCGATACTATTGCACCGTTGTTGGCGGCGGCAGATCTGTTTCTTCTGCCTAGTCAGAGCGAATCATTCGGACTGAGCGCGCTCGAAGCCCTCGCTTCGGGGGTACCCGTAGTCGGCTCCAATGCCGGCGGATTGCCCGAGGTCGTACGCGATGGCGAAACCGGAATTCTGTGCGCCGTCGGAGATATCCCCGGAATGGCAGCGGCTTCGCTCGAGATCCTGCGAGATAAAACGCGGTGGCTGGAAATGAGTAATCTCGCGAGCACTGATGCGCGCGTGCGCTTCGCGCGTGATGAAATCGTTACGCAGTACGAATCGCTGTACCGCCAATCACTTCCCACCACTACACCATGACACCTCTCCAGGCCATCGCGCTCGGCCTCATTCAGGGATTATCGGAGTTTCTTCCCATCAGCAGCTCCGCGCATCTCACGCTCGCGCCGTGGCTCTTCGGGTGGGAGGATCCGGGCCTCGCTTTCGATGTCGCGCTGCATCTCGGGACGCTCATCGCCGTGCTGTGGTATTTCCGAATGGAATGGCTTGCCCTCATCAAGGCCGCGTTCGGTATTATTACAACAGGCCGTCTCGAGACGCCCGAGAAGCGGCGAGTGATCTATCTGATTATCGCCACCATTCCAGGCGCCATCGGCGGTTTCCTGCTGCAGTCGAAAGCCGAGTCGGCGTTCAGAAGCCCCGAGCTTATTGCGAGCGCACTGATTATCATGGGCCTCGTGCTGTGGATCGTCGACAAGCTCGTGGACCAGCGCAGAGTACTCGGTGAGATGCGGTGGATCGATGCTCTGTTGATCGGCCTGTCACAGGTAATTGCGCTCATCCCGGGGGTGTCGCGCTCAGGGTCGACGATTACTACCGGTCGGGGCCTCCGGTTCGATCGTGAAGCCGCCGCTGAATTCAGCTTTTTGATGAGTATGCCGATCATTGCCGCGGCGGTCGTCCTCGAAGGGCCGAAGGCGTTGCACACTGGAGGTCTCACTAACGAGCTAATGTCAGGAGTGGTTGCATCCGCAGTCAGCGGCTGGCTCGCGATCTCGATTCTGATGCGCTACGTGAGCAAGCATAGCTACGGAATCTTCGCACTCTACCGAATCCTGCTCGGCCTCACTGTTCTGGCGGTGATCTACGCCCGCGGCTGATACTGCCCGTATCGACGGAGTCACGGCGGCCGATCTCGAACTGGCGCTGGACCTGCCGCGCGTCGAGCTATTGGAGAGCACGACGTCTACACTCGACGTTGCGCATCGGTTGGCGGCAGAGGGTGCGCCGACGGGAACCCTCGTGATCGCGAATGAACAAACCGCTGGTCGCGGCCGTGGCGGAAAGAGCTGGCAATCGGCGGCAGGCGCGGGACTGTGGCTAACCTTGATCGAGCGCCCCCGGGAAAGCTCGGGGCTGGGCGTTCTTTCGCTGCGCGTCGGAATCGCTGCCGCGGAAGCACTCGACCGCTTTGCCGCGGAACCGATACGACTCAAATGGCCGAACGATTTATATATCGAGCGCAGCAAGCTTGCCGGGATCCTGGTCGAAGCGCGTTGGCGCGAGCAGTCAATGGAGTGGGTCGCGATCGGGCTTGGAATCAATATCAAGCCTCCGGTCAATATGACGGGGGCAGCTTGGCTCGAGCCGGGGACGACGCGCGTAGAGGTGCTCGGCGATCTCATACCGGCCGTGCGAGCCGCCGCCCAAGCGACCGGTTCTCTCACTGAAGAAGAAATGGAAGAATTCAACGCCCGCGATCTCGCTCGCGGGAAGCAGTGTCGCGAGCCCGCGCTTGGGCGAGTGGCAGGGATCAGTCCGAACGGCGAGCTGCTCGTAGCACTCGCGGACTCGCTGGCGCCGTTCAGGTCGGGCTCACTCGTTCTGGAGGAACAGTAATGATCGCCGTATTCGACGTCGGGAATTCCGAGATTACCGTTGGAATCTTCGACGACGAAGAGCTGATCTCGCATTGGCGGCTGACGACCGCCGCTCCGCGCACCGCCGACGAGTTGGCGATCCTGATTCGCTCGATCACCGGAGACGCGACGGGCGCTTCAGCGGGAGTTACAGGATCCGCTATCTGCTCGGTAGTCCCGGCTATCACCCCGATGCTCGTCGAGGCTTGTGAAATGTGCTTTGATCGCAAACCAGTCATCGTCGACGCCCGCGCGAAGCTTCCCGTAAAGCTGGATGTGGAGGAGCCGTTTACCGTGGGCGCTGACCGGATCGCGAACACGCTCGCGGCCAGTCGGATCCATCATAGGGATACGATTGTCGTCGACCTGGGGACGGCGACAACGTACGATTGCATCACCGCCGACGGGACTTTCCTCGGAGGAGTCATCCAGCCGGGCGTGATGATCTCGGCCGACACTCTTTTTCGGCGCACCGCGCAGCTTCCCGCTACGGACATCGTCCCGCCGAAGCGGGTAATTGCCAGGCGTACCGACGAATGTGTTAGGGCAGGAGTTCTTTACGGAGCGGTTGACTCGATCGACGGGATCGTCCGTCGGATCAAGGCGGAGTGGCCGAACGAGGAGCCGCCCCTCGTTCTGGCAACAGGTGGGATGGCGCCCATCATTAAGCCCTACTCGGCGGAACTGGAGCTGGTCGACCCCTTCCTGACCCTGAAAGGCATTCGGATCGGCTATCGCCTCCTCGCGAGCTGACCCGCAGGCCCCGATAACCGGCAACGGGGCAGGCGTGCCTTGACGTGCCGTCCAGAATTCGCTTAATTTGACGACGTTAGCACTCGCTACGGTCGAGTGCTAACAACGCTGTTTCCTGCCACTAGCCACTATTCAAAGCACAAGGGAAGCTCACTATGGCTACAAAAACACAATCAACCACCAAAGTCGCACCCCTCGCTGACCGCGTAGTCGTGCGCGCGCTCGAGGAGACGGAGCAGATGCGCGGCGGGCTCTTCATTCCTGACACCGCCAAGGAAAAGCCGCAGCAGGGCGAGATCATCGCCGTTGGTCCCGGACGCTACGAGAAGGACGTCCGCGTCCCGATGGAGCTCAAGGTCGGAGACAAAGTTCTCTACGGAAAGTACTCGGGAAGTGAAGTCACTATCGACGCCGAGCAGTACCTGATTCTTCGCGAGTCCGATGTGCTCGCAGTCATCAGCTAACCGATAACAACAGAGCGATCAAATGGCAGCCAAAGAACTACATTTCAACACTGATGCACGCGCGGCTCTCAAGCGCGGCGTCGACCAGCTCGCTGAAGCAGTCAAGGTGACGCTCGGTCCCAAGGGCCGGAACGTCGTCATCGACAAGAAATTCGGCGCACCGACCGTTACCAAGGACGGCGTAACCGTCGCCAAGGAAATCGAGCTTTCGGATCCGCTCGAGAACATGGGCGCCCAGATGGTGAAGGAAGTCGCGACCAAGACGAGCGACCTCGCCGGAGACGGCACCACCACGGCAACCGTTCTCGCCCAGGCAATTTTCCGCGAAGGCTTGAAGAATGTCACCGCTGGCGTAAACCCGATGGCCCTCAAGCGCGGCATCGACGCCGCAGTCAACGCCGTCGTCGAAGAGCTCAAGAAGATGAGCGTTCCGACCAAGGGCAAGAAAGAAATCGCCCAGGTCGGCTCGATCTCGGCAAACAACGACAAGGAGATCGGCGATCTGATCTCTGAAGCAATGGAGAAGGTCGGCAAGGACGGCGTAATCACCGTTGAGGAGGCAAAGGGCCTCGAGACGACGCTCGAGACCGTGGAAGGAATGCAGTTCGACCGCGGTTATCTCTCGCCTTACTTCGTCACCGATCCCGAGAAGATGGAAGCAGCGCTCGAAGACGCGC
Organism: bacterium; assembly: GCA_902812375.1. Lineage (GTDB taxonomy): Bacteria > Gemmatimonadota > Gemmatimonadetes > Gemmatimonadales > Gemmatimonadaceae > UBA4720. The sequence goes on from CADDZN010000247.1 coordinate 4,054, forward strand.
TGATTCTCATTCACGACAAGAAGATCTCTTCGATGAAGGATCTCCTTCCGATCCTCGAGAAGGTTGCGCAGATGGGCAAGCCGTTGCTCATTATCGCCGAGGACATCGAAGGTGAGGCGCTCGCGACGCTGGTCGTCAACAAGCTCCGCGGCACGCTCCGCGTTGCAGCCGTCAAGGCTCCTGGCTTTGGTGATCGCCGGAAGGCCATGCTCGAGGACATTGCGGTTCTCACCGGTGGCCAGGTGATCTCGGAGGAGGTTGGATTCAAGCTCGAGAACGCCGTCGTCACCGACTTGGGTCGTGCCAAGAGAATCGTCGTCGACAAGGAGAACACCACCATCATCGATGGCGCGGGTCAGGACGACAAGATCCAGGGTCGCATCAAGGAGATCAAGGCAGCGATCGACAAGACGACCTCTGACTACGATCGTGAAAAGCTCCAGGAGCGTCTCGCCAAGCTCGCCGGCGGTGTCGCGGTCATCAATGTTGGTGCCGCAACCGAGAGCGAGATGAAGGAGAAGAAGGCACGCGTTGAAGACGCGCTGCACGCCACGCGCGCCGCGGTGGAAGAGGGAATTGTTCCGGGCGGCGGCGTCGCGCTCGTTCGCGCGCAGAAGGCGCTCAAGACGCTCAAGCTCGATGAGAGCGATGAGCAGATCGGTGTCGACATCATCCGTCGCGCCGTCGAAGAGCCGATGCGCATGATCGTCCAGAATGCTGGCGGAGAAGGCTCGATCGTTGTCGAGAAGATCCGCAACTCGAAGGAGAACAACTACGGGTACAACGCGCTCACCGACAACTACGAAGATCTGGTGAACGCTGGCGTAATCGATCCGACCAAGGTCACCCGCACGGCTCTGCAGAACGCAGCATCCATCGCGGGACTTCTGCTCACGACCGAAGCGTTGATCGTCGAGAAGAAGGAGCCGGCTCAGGCTGGTGCGGCGGGCGGTGGTCCTCCGGGCGGTATGGGAGGCATGTACTAGCC
>CADDZN010000248.1 GCA_902812375.1 bacterium
GTGGTGCGCGCCGCAACCGGTTGGGCCGCCGACGTGATGGGCCGGGTGATCGACCACGCGCAGGATTCATCTCAGGCGGGCTACGCTCTTCGGACAGGTCACGCAATTGTTGTCGAAGACCTACGTCGCGTCGACGATTTTCGGGGAACTCAGCTTTTGCGTGAGAATCACGTCATCAGCGGCGCGACGGTAATTGTTCACGGGCAAAACAAACCGTGGGGAGTGCTGAGCGTTCATTCGACCCGGCGACGCATGCTGAGCCCGGACGAATTGGATTTTCTTCAGGCACTCGCGGATGTGATTGCCGCGGCGATCTACCGCTTTGTCATGGCGCAACGCCGCGCCGGATCATCTGCGCGCATCGTCGTTCCGATTTCTTCGAGGACTAGGCGTTGACCAGCCCTCGCCTGCGTGGCCTCGGGTGATCTGTCCGGACGCTTATCGATAACCCGTTCACTCCAGGAAATCCTTCTTGCTCGTCCCCAAGCTGTTCACGACGCTTAAGTCATATTCGCGCGCTGAGTTCACCACAGATCTCAGTGCGGGGGTCATCGTCGGAATCGTCGCTCTCCCGCTGGCGATAGCATTCGCCATTGCAAGCGGCGTCACGCCGGATCGTGGATTGTGGACCGCAGTCGTGGCGGGTTTCATTATCTCCGCGTTCGGTGGCTCGCGGGTCCAGATTGGCGGGCCCACCGGTGCGTTCGTCGTAATCGTTTACGGGATCGTCCAACGCTATGGGTACGACGGCTTGGCGGTGGCCACGTTCATGGCGGGAATCATTCTCGTCCTGATTGGCGCAGTGCGCTTGGGCGCAGTGATAAAGTTCGTGCCGCACCCCGTCATAGTTGGTTTTACGAGCGGCATCGCCATCATCATTCTGTCGAGTGAGGTTAGGGACTTCTTCGGCTTGCGGATGGGTGCGGTGCCCGCGGATTTTCTCCCAAAATGGCGTGCACTCATCGACAACGCTCATTCAGTGAACATATATGCCGTTGCCGTCAGTGTCCTCACGCTCGCGGTGATATTGGCGTGGCCGCGATTCAATCGAAAAATTCCAGGAACGTTCATTGCGCTGCTCGTGTCGACCGCCGTCGCGCACGCGCTGAACTGGCCAGTCGAGACGATCGGCAGTCGGTTCGGTAGTATCAGCGGCTCGTTTCCGGTTCCCGCACTGCCCCACGTGTCTTTCGCGCAGGTCACGGCACTCGTTCCGGCCGCATTTACGATTGCGATGCTCGCCGCCGTCGAGTCGCTGCTGTCGGCAATTGTATCCGACGGAATGATCGGCGGTCGACACCGCTCCAACATGGAGCTTGTCGCCCAGGGGTTGGCGAATATCGCGTCTCCGCTTTTCGGTGGCATTCCCGCTACGGGAGCGATCGCGCGCACTGCCACAAATGTGAAGAACGGCGGTCGTACCCCCGTTGCCGGAATGGTTCACGCGTTGACACTCCTTCTCATAACACTGTTTTTCGGGCGCTGGGCCAGCCTCATTCCAATGGCGACGCTCGCTGCGATCCTGATGATCGTCGCCTATCACATGAGCGAATGGCGCACTTTCGCCGCCGAGCTTTCAGCGCCGAAGAGTGATGTTCTCGTACTTCTCACGACGTTCTTCCTGACGGTGCTCGTCGATCTGACAGTTGCGATCGGGGTGGGAATGGTCGCGGCAGCGTTTCTCTTCATGCGGCGTATGGCGCAGGTCACCAACATCAGTGCCATTTCGCGTGAGCTGGATGATGACGGAGATCCCTACGCGACGGACCCCAATGCGATCATGCGGCGCGCGGTGCCGAAAGGCGTTGAGGTGTACGAAATCAATGGACCGTTTTTCTTTGGCGCGGCGGAGACGTTTAAGGACACCATCGGTCGGATCGCCGGGAAGCCCAAGGTTCTGATCATTCGCTTGCGTAATGTTCCGTCGATCGATTCCACGGGACTGCACGCGCTGAAGGACGTGGCGCATCGCACCAGAAAAGAAGGCACAGTCGTTCTCCTCTCCGACGTGCATACCCAGCCGCTCGTCGCGATAAGCCGCTCGGCGATACTCGACGACATCGGGGAGGAGAACGTCTTCGGCAACATCGATGACGCATTGAATCGTGCTCGCGCGTTGCTCGACCTTCCACCAGTCACGCGCCCCGACTTCGCGACGGCGACCGTCGCTAGAGAGACTCCGACGAAAGGACTCGGAGTCGTGAAAGATCAACTTGATGAGCAGGAGCAGGCATGAGGATCAACGACACTGGCCTTCAGGAATCCCTCGAGGAGTTGCGCGGGCTGGCAGCAACTAGCAGTAACGCACAGCGAACCTATCTCGAGGTCGCTCTGGCAATTATCTGTCTGGGGCTCGAAGTGCCATTCGGCAAGTTACTGGAACTGGACCAATCGGGAAAATCGCTCCGTGTCCGGGCGGCGCTCGGTTGGAGACAGGGGATCGCCGGTCAAACAAAGGTGTCCGCGAGCTCGAACACTATTGCGGGCTACGCCATCGAGCAGCGCGACGCCGTCGTGTTCGACGATGTCACCGACACCTCCCGTTTCAGTGAGGCCCACCTACTTCGTGCCCATGGCGTCCGTGCAACGCTGGCTGTGCCAATCGCGTGCAATGGCGTGACGTGGGGCGTCTTGTCGGTTCACGAGCAGGTTCGGCGCGCGTTTTCTTCCGAAGAAGTTCAGTTTGTCAAGGAGTCGGCGGGTGAGCTCGGAAGACTGATCGAGGTAAAAAAAGAGCCGCCTGCCGTAACCGTAGGGTGACGCTATGAATCAGCTTCAGAATTCCAGGGCAGACGCAGACGGGCGCGCAAATGCGCCTTTGCGGAAGTATTCTGACCGCGATCTGGCAATGCCGACCTTCTCACGATTTCTCCAACTATTCGGACGGTTCTGTCGGCTTCGTTGTCCAAACTGTGGGCGCGGGCCTGTCCTGACAAAATGGAAGACGGACGTCCGGGAAAGATGCACGGTTTGCAATTTCCGTTACATGCGGAGTGACGAGAGCTACTTTTCGGGCGCGATGTTTTTCAACTTTATGATCATGGAAGGCATATTCGCGCTAGCATTAGTCGTGTACTTGCTGGTGTCTTGGCCGAACGTCCACTGGGATGCGTTCACTTACGTCGCGGCGGCGGGGATGGTGATCCTTGCGTTGGTTATGCAACCGCTCGGAAAGCACTTCTGGCTATCGCTGGACACGCTCATACGTCCCATTTCAAAAGACGAATGCGAATAAAAAAAAGGAAGAGTTGCCTGCTTCAATTCGATTCAGCCGTAATGCGTCTCAAAGAACGTTAGTCGCATTTCCTTTTCTTGTCCGGCCCAGCCATGGGTGAACTCGTTTACGACAAACATCTCGTACGAGTGTGCTGAATTCTTCCTCGGAAAAATCTGTACATAGCCTCCGCAACCGTCGCGCAACGGCCGTTCGAAGGTGAGCCAGATCCTCACGGAGGGATTGCTCATCGAACGGTCTTGTGGCATCTGGCCAGCGAAAGTCATTCGAAACACTTTCGCAGCAATATGTTGGCCCTCGCCGGCGGATCGCACCCTCATACGACATATTCCTGGCTTTGACTCGGCTGTCGGCCGACCCCGGCGGTATCCGACATCGCGAAGTGTGAATAACGGCAAATGCCTCTGTCCGTCAACGATTTACCGATTTCTTGCCGGACTTCTTACGGAACGATTGCTGCACTGGTCGGCGCATTTGCGTGGTCGGCGTCGTGTTCTGGCATTGGCGTTTGCAACGCCGATGTGGCGCGTGAACGTTCGTCGTCACGCGGTGCAACCAACAACCTGACCAATGAGTGCGCTCTCAATGTTTGGCCTCTTCGCCGTCACGGCGATGCTCGTCTGCTACGCGCTCGAGGCTCGCAGCCACTTATTCGTGCTTGCCTTCGCGATCTCTTGCGCGCTCGGTTCCGTGTACGGTTTTCTGCAGGGTGCTTGGCCCTTTGGAGGCGTTGAGGCTATTTGGGCGATGGTCGCGCTACGGCGATGGAACCTTCGATACTCGGCCGTGAAAAGCGGGTCTCATTCCAGGAGTTCACTTGCAATCTCGAATAAATTCCTCGATCCTGCCGGACCCGAGCTCAATGCAGTGTTTCTGCTCGGCACGCTCAAGACAAGAAAGAAGGGCGACTTCTCACATACCGAGACTCTTTGTGAGCTGGTCAGGGAGGACTTCCGACCCTACAACGTGAAGTCGGAAATCGTTCGTCTCGTCGACTATGATATAAAGCCCGGTGTCGAGAGTGATATGGGCCCCGGTGACGAATGGCCCGGAATTCTGAAAAAACTGATTGCGGCGGACATCATCGTGTTCGCCACTCCGATCTGGTGGGGAATCCAGTCGTCGCTTATTCAGCGGGTAATCGAGCGGATGGACGCGCTCAACGACGAACTGCTCGAGACGGGCAAGTCAGAGCTCGCCAACAAGGTTGGCGGGATGGTAATCACGGGCGCCGAGGATGGCGCTGAGCATATCATCGGCAATGTCGCGAACTTCCTGATCTGGAATGGCATGACATTGCCACCCGCGTGCTCAATCTCATTCCTTGGAGATTATACCGGCGCGACAAAGGAGTCGCTTCTCGAAAAATTCCGTAGCCAGAAGGCGACCGCATCAATGTCGCGGACGATGACGCGGAACCTCGTTTTCTTCGCTCGGCTCCTCAGGGAAAACAACATTCCCCAAGACACGGAGGGGATTAGCCAGAATGTGGCACCAGGAGCGGTCGGAATGCGCGGCGACCGGGCATAGGTCCTCAGGCGGACTTGACGTCAACTTTGCTGTCGGTTCTGCTGTCGATTGATCCCGACATCGTCCGGTATCGCGAAGGTTGAACAACTGCAGATCACGCTGTCCGTCAACGATTTACAGATTTCTTGCCGGACTTCCTATTACCCTTCGTCGCCTGATAAGCGTGAGGTCGGTAGTTCAACTCTACCCAGGCCCATGGATTTGAACTTATTGCCCCGCTTATGGATACGTCCCTAAGCGGGGTTTCTACGTTTATCACCAGAACAGGCTTGCTG
>CADDZN010000249.1 GCA_902812375.1 bacterium
CCCAGACTCAAGACGATCTTTCCACGCTTGTGCGGCGCACCCGCAAGCATCTCATGCGCAGCCTGAACTTGTTCGAGTGGCAGTACCGTCCCGACATCCGTCAATAGCTTTCCGCTATCAATCAATTCCGTGATCTTGTTCAGTCGCTCCGTCGTCACCTCTGCATAGAAGAACGCCGCGCGAATGCCGTACTGTTTCTGTGCCGCCTCGGGAACCGCTGACACGATCGAGACGAGAATCCCACCTGGCTTGAGCACTCGCAGCGACTTTTCCTGGGTCGCGCCGCCGACTCCATCGAGAACGATATCGACGCCAGAGACCAATTCCTCGAATCGTTCCTTCCTGTAGTCAAAGACTTTTTCCGCGCCCAGACCACGTACGTAATCGAGATCAGCGGTGCCGGCCGTCGCTACTATATGGAGGCCAGCTTCCCTGGCCAGTTGCACTGCATAAGCGCCAACGCTTCCCGCCGCTCCGTGGATGAGGACTGTCTGCCCGGCCGTCGCACCTGCGTACTCGAAAAGCATTTGCCACGCGGTGACGGCTACGACTGGAACCGAAGCCGCCTCGATGAAATTCAACGTCCTTGGCTTAGGCGCAATCATAGCGACCATTGGCACCGCATATTCCGCCTGGCCACCGCTGAATTGCGGGTTCGTTGAGCCGTAGACTTCGTCGCCTGGCTTGTATCCGGAAACTTCCGGTCCCACGGCTTCGACAGTTCCAGATATGTCGGAGCCAAGAATGATCGGAAGCGGTTCCAGTATGGATTTCCCCTCACGAAAGAGAGCGTCCCAGTTACCAACACCTGCGGCTTCCACCCGCACGAGCAATTGGCCACGCCCCGGCGACGGTCGTGGCACGTCATCGATCTCTACGACGCTGGGCGGACCGTATCGTAGAACGCGTACTGCTTTCATGGTTCCTCCGATGCCATCATGTTAGCTCTTTCCCAGAATCGTGCGCTCATCCCGGTCGGATCGCCCGCCGCGCTGCGTCCAGTAGCTGCGCCGCATTGAACGGCTTATCCAACAAATTGACCTGATCAGCCATCAGCCCGCGACGTAGAATCTCATCGTCGGTGTAGCCGGTCATATAGAGAACCTCGAGATTCGGGCGGCGCTCGCGCAGGCGCTCGGCGAGGGCCCGGCCATTCAGTCCCGGCAGCACGACATCCGTAATCATGAGATCGATAGTCCCCGAGAAAGTTTCCGCAACGGCGACAGCATCGAATCCATCTTCGGCGGTGAGCACCGTGTAACCTTCGCTCTCGAGCGCACGCTGAGACACGCTGCGCAAAACCGGCTCGTCTTCGACGAGCAAGAGCGTCGCGCGGATTGGATCGCTTCGATCTGCCACGCGAGCGGGCTGCGGATTGGATGGAGCCGAGCCGGGAGTCGCACGCGGAAGATAAATCGTGAAGCGCGCTCCGCGGCCGGGCGCGCTGTCTACGAATACTTTCCCCTCGGATTGTTCCACGATGCCGAATACTGTCGACAATCCGAGCCCAGTACCTTTGCCAGGCGGCTTGGTGGTGAAGAACGGATCAAATATGCGCCGCCGGACATTTTCATCCATGCCGTGTCCGGTGTCGGAAACCGTCAGCACTGCGTAGTCACCAGCCGCACACACGATGTCGTCGGACGGCACAGTTACCACCGACGTCTCGATGCGGAGCACGCCGCCTTTCGGCATTGCGTCGCGCGCGTTTACCGCGAGGTTGACCAACACCTGCTCCAGTTGTCCGGGATCGCTGAGCGTCGCTGCTTCGTCTGAAGTGAGCTGCGTCACGAGCTCGATGTCTTCTCCAATCAGTCGTCGCAACATGTTGGTCGTGTCCGTAACCAACGTGTTGAGATGAACGAGGCGCGGGCGCAGGATCTGCTTGCGACTGAACGCCAGGAGCTGACGCGTGAGTCCGGCCGCACGCTCGGCGGCTCGGCGAATCTCGGTGACTTCTGCGGTGAGGGGATCGTTGTCGGACAAGGCCTCCAGAAGAAAACCCGTCTCGACCTGTATCACAGTCAGGATGTTGTTGAAATCGTGGGCGACACCGCCCGCGAGCTGGCCGAGTCCTTCCATCTGCCGTGCGCGTTGCAACTGTTCCTCCAGGGCATGACGCTCCGTAATGTCCTGCAACGTGCCCCACGCCATCAGCGGCGTCCCGTCCGGCGCGTACTTGAACTCTCCGCGTATGACAACGTGCCGAGTGGAACCACCGGGTCGTACGATACGGAATTCGCACAGCGCGAACGGCTTCTCGGCGCTGATTACCGAGTCAATGCGCGCAAGCACGGAATCTCTGTCCTCGAGATGGATGTACTTCAGAAGATCGTGCGGCCAGGCCAGCATCGCTGAATTGACGCCGATGATGCGGAAGAGCTCGGGCGATCCTTCGACGCGGCGGCGACGGACATCGTAGATCCAACTTCCGACGCGTCCGAGACGCTGCGACTCGCCGAGGCGGATTTCAAGGCTGCGCGTAGACTGTTCTACGCGAGACGTACCTGAGGTGAGCGCGACGATGACGCCGACGATCTCACCCGCGACGTCGCGTAGCGGCGCGAAGGTGGCAGATCCCCAGAACCACCCGTCGGTAATCGTTGCCTGGTAGGGCGATTCCCACGTTACGGTTTCACCGGCGAGCGCGGCCTCGAGAGCGGTGCGATGACGCTGGTCACGCATGTCTTCGATGCGCATCCCGATGATGCGCTCGCGCGTTGTACCGAAGACTTGAGCGGTTGCTTCGTTGCAGTCGACGACGCGGAAGCTCCGGTCGTACACCACGAGCGGCGTAGGGCACTGCTCGAATACGGCGCCATAACCAGGCTGACCCGCCGAAAAAGAGCCCTCCGGGATTAACCCTGTGCCCTCGTTGCCGGGCGATAACTCCTTGCGCATGATTGGTGCAACGTAGAGAACCTCTTGGTGATACGCCGTCCCCCGCGCGCGTACTCTTTGACTCCCCCGGGAGTGGTAGATGGTGCAGCAGTGATGCAGCAGGCCGCTTCTTCCTCCTGCGAGACCGGCATTGACACGGTCGGTGAAATTTCCTGCTCTTCGCACTTCTCGCTCTTTTACGAGAAGACGATCGATCTGGTCGAAGTCGTTGTTCCCTTCCTCGCTGCGGGGCTCGTGTCCGGGGAGCTGTGTGTCTGGATTCCGCCAAATCCCGACGCAGAGGTGCAGGTGCTTGATGCTTTGCGAAAACTGGTTCCCGATCTGGACGAACGATCCGCCAAGGGCCAATTCAAGATTGGTTCGACGGAGCAATTTTTCCGGGAAACGGGACAGTTCGTGGTGGATGATGTAATTGGACGGTGGCGCGAGCTGTACGCTTACTTCGAAGAGCATCCCGAGTTCACCGGGCTGCGCGCAACTGGTGATCTCGGTTGGGCGGAGCAGCAGGATCAGCAGAAGGTGCAAGAGTATGAGATGCGGCTGCACGAGTTCATGGAGGGGCGGCAACTGCTCGTCCTCTGCACCTATCCTATCGGCCAAGCGCTGGCGATGTACGTGCTCGCGTTGGCGGAAGCGCATCACTTCGTGCTCGCCCGGCGCAATGGACGATGGGAATCGATGGAGACTCCTCAGCACCGGCGCGCCTTGCATGAAATCGAGCGTCTCAACGCAGAGCTTGAACAGCGCGTAGAGCAGCGCACGGCGCAGCTCATAACCGAGCGCAAGCGAGCGACGGCGCGTCTGGAACAGGAAAAGCGACGCGCTCGAGAACGGGCTCTCGAAGTGCGCTTTGCGGCAATCCTCGAGGAGCGGACGCGGCTCGCGCGGGAGATCCACGACTCGCTGCTTCAGGGAGTGAGCGGGATCGCGATGCAGTTGCGTGCAATGCTCCCGCGACTGAAGGCCGCGCCCGACGAGCTTGTCAATTCGGTTAGCCGCATCGCCGAGCTCGCGGAATCCACGGCGCGTGATGCGCGTCAGACGGTGTGGGAGATGCGGCCGGTCGCGCTGGTACACGCAGATCTCCCCACCGCACTGCGCGACGCCGCGCGGCGTGCTGCCGCCGACTCTCACGACGTGCGCGTCGCGGTCGAGGGCGAGCCGCGCGACCTGCCGCCCGCCGTTGAGGACACGATCCTGCGCATTGCCCAGGAGAGCATGGCGAATGCGGTCAAGCATTCGGGAGCCGCTATCGTCTCAGTGATGCTCGACTATGGGCCTGACAGTGTAGTGCTGACGACAACGGATGGCGGGCGCGGCTTTGACGTCGAGTCTGCACTTCGAAATTATGCGGGGCGCTTGGGTTTGCTCGGAATGAAGGAGCGCGCGCATCAGATCGGTGCCGATTTGTCTGTGCGTAGCAGCGAGGGCGCCGGAACTACCGTGCAGTTAGAGGTCCCTATAGCCGACACCGATGCACTCGACGCGCAAGCAAGTGGCGAAAGGCAGGAGTCGGGAGTCGGTCTTTGACCATCCGCGTGATGACAGCGGACGATCATCCGGTGGTGCGGGCGGGTCTCAGCGCATTGCTGGCAAACGAAAACGATCTCGAGCTCGTCGCCGAAGCGCGTGACGGAGCGGAGGCGCTCGAGATGTACGAGGCACATAACCCAGACGTGGTGCTGATGGATCTGCGCATGCCGAAGATGGACGGGGTCGATGCCATCGAGCGCATCCGCGAAGCACATCCCGATGCGCGGATCGTCGCGCTCACGAGTTACGAGGGCGACGCCGACATTTATCGCGCCCTCAATGCGGGCGCCTACGGCTATCTGTTAAAGGACATGCTCGGCACCGAGCTGGTGGTTGCGGTGCGAGCTGCAGCAGCCGGTAAGCGTGTCATTCCGCCGGAGGTAGCGGCACGCCTCGCCGAGTTCACGCCGCGCGCCGATCTAACGCAGCGTGAGACGGAAGTACTTCAACTCGCCGCGAAGGGCATGCGCAACCGCGATATCGCCACAGCAATTGGCCGCACTCCGGAAACGGTCAAAGTGCATTTGAAGCACGTCATGGAAAAGTTGCAGGTGCACGATCGTAC
>CADDZN010000250.1 GCA_902812375.1 bacterium
CGCCACACTAGTGTCTCAATGCAAATAACAAAAAGAAAGGAGCCCTGGTGTTATAGACCAGATCGCCATTGGGATCGATCCGCTAAATCCGATCAATCCGCTTCATCCGGATGAAACTTCCGTCTCGGTGGCTATTCGACGCAGGCCCGTCTCGGTGGCCTTTAACCTTTGGTGTTAGTGGCCAGAGCGAGCGGCTGTTTCCAAAAAGACCGGCCCTGCCGAGAGGAACTAGAGCGCCACTCCGAGCAATCCGCCTTTTTCCGTTTCGTCCGCGGCTACTTCCGCGATAACCTTGCCTCGTAGTAGCCAGAGGATGGACCCGACACCCAAGAGTCGTTCTGGCCAGTGAACGCGATCTCGCGGACTTCCATAAAGTAATATTTCCCGAGTGACTTTTCGGAAATGGATCCTCGCCATCCTCGCGGTCTCGTTCGCCGCTCTATCGATCTCGCTTGGCTTTTGGCAGCTCCGCAGGCTTGCGGCGCGAAGGGCTGCGAATGCGATCCTCGAGAGCCGTCGCGCCGCACCCGAAATCACACTCGATTCTCTTCCAGCGGATACCGGTGCCGCGCACTTCCGGCGCGTCCGGATTCGAGGGACGTACGACTACCCACACGAGATCGTGCTCACTTTGCGCGGGCGTGAAGGCTCGCCCGGAGTCAACATCCTCACTCCGATTCGCCGCGCTGGCAACGATACCGCCGTACTCGTAAATCGCGGGTGGGTCTATTCTCCCGACGGCGTGACCGTGGATCTGAATAAATGGCGGGAGGGAGATACCGTCGATGCCAACGGGTTCGTCGAGACCTTTCCAACAGTGGGAGCATTCGATCAGCCGAATCCGAAGCGACCAAGATCGATGCGGCGGCTCCATCGGGCTGATTTGGTCAAGCTTTTTCCGTATCCAATCGCCAACTACTACGTCGTCTTAACGGATTCGTCCGCGGCGCGAAATGCGCCGCCGCGCGTCGAGCCGGCGCCGCTGGACGAAGGGCCGCACCGCAACTACGCGATCCAGTGGTTTTCGTTCGCGGCGATCTCTATCGTTGGACTAGTTATCTTCCTCAGACGTACATGAGCGACATATCAGTCGGAACCGCGAGTGAAAAAGAGGCGCGCGATGTAGCAGAACACGCGCGCGAAACCGAGTGGGCGCATCCGAGCTTTGTCCGCGAGCTCTTCCTCGGCCGATTTCGCCTCGATCTGATTCATCCGCACCCTCGCTCCGATCCGGCCGAAGAGGCGCGCGCCAAACCATTCATGGACAAGCTTCGCGCTTTCATGGAGCGCGTCGACTCGAACGAGATCGATCGCACCGGTGAGATTCCTGAAGCCCTGGTGCAGGAGCTGCGCGACATGGGCGCCTTCGGCATCAAGATCCCGAAAGAGTATGGCGGCCTGGGGTTGTCGCAAATGAGCTACATCCGCGCTATCGAGATGGTGACCTCCAAGGACGGATCGCTTACAGCGATGCTGTCCGCGCACCAATCGATCGGAGTGCCGCAGCCACTCAAGCTGTTCGGCACGGAAGATCAGAAGCGCAAATATTTTCCGCGGCTCGCCAGGGGCGCGATCTCGGCGTTCGCATTGACTGAAGTCGATGCCGGATCAGATCCAGCCAACATGCGTTGCACTGCTACTCCCACCGAAGATGGAAAATATTTCATCATCAACGGCGAGAAACTCTGGTGCACGAACGGAACACGCGCGGAACTGTTCGTCGTGATGGCGCGGACGCCCGAGAAAGTCATTAACGGCAAATCGGTGAAGCAGATCACCGCATTTATTGTCGAAGCATCGATGCCGGGTGTGGAAGTCGTACATCGGCTTCGTTTCATGGGTCTCAAGGCGATTGAGAACGGCGTCATCCGCTTCACGAATGTGAGGGTGCCGCGTGAGAACATTCTCTGGGAGGAAGGCAAAGGGCTCAAGCTCGCGCTGATCACCCTCAACACCGGCCGCCTCACGATTCCCGCCGGTTGCGCGGGGGCTGGCAAGCAGATGATCTCCGTCACGCGTAAATGGGCGAATGAGCGGGTGCAGTGGGGTCAACCGATCGGGAAACACGAAGCTGTCGCTCAGAAAATTGCGCGGATGACCGCTTACACTTTTGCGATGGAAGCAGTGGCCGAGCTTTCGGCGGCGCTCTATGAGCAGGGAGGCTACGATATCCGGCTCGAAGCTGCGATCGCAAAGATGTACAACACCGAAGCGGGCTGGCGTATCATCGACGATGCACTCCAGATTCGCGGCGGCCGCGGCTACGAGATGGCAGAATCACTCGAGCGGCGCGGTGAGCCCGGAATCCCCATCGAGAGAGCGATGCGCGACTTCCGCATCAATCTCATCTTCGAGGGATCGTCCGAGATCATGCGACTGTTCATCGCGCGTGAAGCCGTGGATTACCACTTCAAGCTCGCGTTCAACATCGTGAATCCGGAGTCGTCTCTCAAGGAAAAGCTCTCGGCGATGGCGAACGCGACGCCGTTCTATCTCACGTGGTATCCCTCGCGCTGGCTGAACTCGGCGCGCTTTCGCCGGTACGGAGAATTCGGCAAGCTCGCGAAGCACGTACGATACATCGAGCGCACCACTCGGCATCTTGGCCGCTCGATCTTCCACGCGATGGTTCGGTTCGGCCCCAAGCTCGAGCGCCGGCAAATGGTGCTCTTCCGCGCCGTCGACATCGGCGCGGAGCTGTTCGCGATGTCAGCCGCGTGTTCGAGAGCGCAGATGCTATCGAAGCAGGGGAGACCCGAAGCCGTCGCGCTCGCCGACGCGTTCTGCATCGAGGCACGCGATCGCATCAAGCTGCACTTCGATCAGCTCTTTGGTCCGAATGATGGTCCGCTGTACAAGCTCGCGATGGAAGTGCTCCGCGGCGAGCACGCGTGGCTCGAGCACGGAATCGTCTCCAGCGTCCAGGAGCCCGACAAAACGAAACGACGTCCACCAGGCGGCGACGGCGCCAGACGCGACACTGATCCGGTTACGGCGACCGTCGGTGCTACACAGTAGCAGAATTTGTTGCCCCTCGAAATCACTGCCAGACTGCTCGCGGATTTCTAAGTTCCCGCGCGCCGAACAGCGGGTGCATTAGCGCTAGAGCAGCGTCCCGCGAAGAATCAAAAGCGCGACGTAGAAATAAATAGACAGCCCCGTAACATCGACCAGCGTCGCGACAAAAGGCGCTGATGCGCTCGCGGGATCGAAGCCAAGGCGCTGAAGCACGAACGGAAGCATCGCGCCCGCCAGGCTTCCAAACGCAACGACACCTACCAACGCCAAGCCAATCGTGAGCGCCAGCAGATTCGGGTGCGGATAGCTCATGATTCCGAGATGCTGCCAGAGCAGAATGCGAGTAATGCCGAGCGCGCCGAGGATGGCGCCGAGGAGGAGTCCGCTGGGGAGCTCGCGGAGCGCGACCTTCCACCAATCGCGCAAACGGATCTCACCCAACGCCAATGCACGGATGATGAGAGATGTCGCTTGCGACCCGGAATTTCCTCCGGAGCTGATGATCAGCGGGATGAACAACGCGAGCACGACGGCCTTTGCAAGCTCGTCCTGAAAGTGACCCATTGCGGACGTGGTCAGCATCTCACTGAGAAACAGCGCGGCGAGCCACGGCGCACGTTTGCGGATCATCGAGAGAAATCCAATCTGCGTGTACGGCTCATCGAGCGCTTCCATTCCGCCGAAGCGCTGCACGTCTTCGGTGTGCTCCTCGACCAAAGCGTCGATGACGTCGTCGACGGTCACCACTCCCTGAATGACTCCGTTTTCATCGACGACCGGCACTGCGACTAGATCGTACTCGCGGGTGACTCGCGCGACTTCTTCGCGATCGGCCGTGAGTGGAACGGTCTGCACTTCTTCCCACGCGATGTCCCGCACCTTTCCACCTTCGGGAGCCGCGAGCAACTCTCGCAACGACATGACGCCTTGCAGACGCCCGGCCGCGTCGGTCGTATAAATCGCGTTCATTGCTTCCCTTCGCTCCGAGCGGGCGATGCGACGGACCGCTGCGAGCGCTTCATCGACCGGCGTATCCTCCGAGACGGAGACGAACTCGGTCGTCATCAAGCCGCCCGCTGTATCGGGTTCGTACGCGAGCAGCTTTTCCGTCTCCGCGCGCTCGGCCGCTGGAATCTCGGACAGGATTTCGTCGGCGCTCTCCTGCTCGAGGTCCTCTAGTGCATCGGCTCGATCGTCCGGAGTCATCTCCGTGACGAGCTCGGCTGCCTGGCGCGCGCTCATCGTCTCGAGGACGTCGGTGCGCAGATCCTCGTTCAGGTACTCGAGGACGTCGGCGGCGCGCTCGACAGGAAGCGCGGAAAGGAATGGTGCAATGAGCTCACGCGGAAGCGCTTCAGCAACTGTCGCGAGATCCTTTGCGTGCAGCTCTTCGGTCTCAGCGGAGATTGCGTCGGGACTCTCCTCGAGCATGGCGAGGATGTCCGGGACGACAAGAGCGGCTAGTGGCCGCTCTTCGTCGTCATCGATCTGCTGATTGTGGGTCGGGGTTTTCACGGTGCAATTGGGAGACGGCGACGGTCGGTCCTGAAGTCCTGGGCGATGTAGCCAGCGACCTCGATCGCGTTCCGAATAGCATCGTCAGTGACGGTGCCGTCGTGCTCGATGATCGCCTTGCCAATGCTGACATCGGCGCGACTGATGCCTTCCACTCCCGAGAGAGCGGTGAAAACGGCACGCACGCAGTGGGCGCAGGACATTCCGGAGATAATCGCTGTAGTCTGCATCGCGCATAATATAGTAAGCGGCTCGCTTTCTCTGGCTCCTAACACCAAAGAGGTCTAGCCACTAACACCAAAGAGTTCTGGCCACCGAGACGGAAGTTTCATCCGGATGAAGCGGATTTAACGGATTTAGCGGATTGATCCCATTGGCGTTAGAGCACATAACACCAGGGCTCCTTTCTTTTTGTTATTTGCATTGAGATGTCTCTTTGGCGGGCAGGAGCCTGCCCG
>CADDZN010000251.1 GCA_902812375.1 bacterium
ACCCAGAATGTTCCGGCCGCGCTGCCCATCGATCGGGTGGTCGCAATCGTTGGAGATCAACCTCTCCTCTGGACCGATGTGCTCACCGCAATAAATCAGCGGCGCGCGCAGGGCATGAAGATTCCCACCGATTCGGCGCAGCAGGCCGCGTTGGCACGAAGCGTCCTCAACGAGCTCATCGACGAAGAAATCCTGGTCCAGAAAGCCAAGGAGCTGAAGCTCGAGGCTTCTGAGTCCGACATAGCAGCATCAGTGGATCGCCAGATCAAAAGCATCCGCGCTCAGTTCAAGTCGGACGAGGAATACCGCAACGAGCTCCGCAACGCCGGCCTCGGCTCACCGGAAGAATACCGGAAGACACTCGCCGAGCAGTACAGACGTCAGAACCTGCAGCAGAAAGCGTTTGCCGAGCTGCGCAAGAGAGCGAAGCCGGTGAACGTATCGGATTCTGAGGTCACCTCGGCCTTCGAGCAGAGCCGCGCCGAGCTGCAGAAACGCCCGCCGACAATCACCTTCAGACAGATCATCGTTGCGCCACACGCCTCGGCCGCGGCTAAAGCTAAAGCCAAAGCGAAAGCGGACTCTCTTCTCGCGGAGATCCGGAAGGGAGGTGACTTCGAGCTCATTGCGAAGCGCGAGTCGATGGACCCTGGCACGAAAGCACTTGGTGGCGATCTCGGCTGGAACCGCCGAGGCAGCGGCCTGGTGCCGGAATTCGAGGCGATGATGTTCGCGCTTCGCCCCGGCGAAGTGAGCCCGGTGATCGAGACCGCTTTCGGCTACCACATCATTAAAGTGGATCGCGTGCAGGCAGCGGAAGTGAAGGCGCGCCACATCCTCATCGCTCCAGTGATCGACTCCGCCGACGTCGCTGCGGCGAAGGCTGAAGCGGATTCAGTAGCGGCTCAGTGGCGGCGCGGAGTGCCGTACGATTCGTTGGTTGCCAAGCACCACGATCCGACAGAAGAGAAAGGGGTGCTGCAACCGTTCAATCGCGATTCGCTACCCGCCTCCTACCAGGCGGCGCTCGCTGGAGCAAAAGCAGGCACCATCACTGAGCCATTCCAGCTCGCGAATCCGCGCGGCCAGCCGAAATACGCGGTTGTGCAAGTCGTGACCGCGACCGACGCCGGTGAATACAATCCTGGTGAGATACGCGAACAGATTCGTGCGCAGCTCGCTGATGAGCGTTCAGTAAGGCAATTGCTCGACGAATTGAGGAAGCAGACCTACGTCGCTATCAGGATGTAGGGAGTGAAAGCCCGCCTTGCCATGACCGTCGGTGATCCCCGCGGAATTGGGCCCGAGATAATCACCAAAGCGCTCGCCGACTCACGGGTCGGCGAGCGCTGTGACATCGTAGTGGTTGGTCCGAGCGGAACGCAGGTAGAGCCGCAGGAATCGATCGGCAAGTGGCGCGCGGAGGGTGATGCTTCGCTGGCCGGGCATCTGAGTGGGCTCGCGATTGAGCGCGCCGTTCAATTGGCTCGAGCGGGAGAGGTCGAAGGCATCGTCACCGCACCAATCGACAAGGCGGCCTTGCTCGCCGGGGGCTACGACTTTCCCGGACACACCGAGATGCTCGCCTCGCTCACGGGCTCGCGCGTAGCGATGATGCTCGCGTCGGACAAGCTGCGTGTAGTGCTCGCCACCACGCATTTGCCGCTGCGCGATGTCGTGGCGAGCGTCACCCAGGAATCGATTGTGGAAGCGGCAGAAACGACGCGTCGCGGACTCACCGAATGGTTCGGGATTGATTCACCACGAATCGCGCTTTGCGCTCTGAACCCGCACGCCGGCGACGGCGGGCGATTCGGAAACGAAGACGCAGACCTCCTCGCGCCCGCTGCACGCGCGGCCGGAATTGCCGGACCATTTCCCGCCGACACAGTCTTCGTGCGCGCAATGCGCGGAGAGTTCGATGCCGTGATCGCTCCATACCATGATGTTGGTATGACTGCGATAAAAGTGGCGTCGTTCGGAAGCGCCGTGAACGTTACACTCGGTCTTCCTTTTCCTCGCACTTCACCGGATCACGGCACGGCGCTCGATATTGCCGGTCAGGGTCGCGCGGATCCGTCCAGCATGATCGCGGCTACGCTTCTGTGTGCGTCGATTGCGGCTCGCGTCCGGCAGCGCGGCGATCGCCCATCGTATGGAGATCGACCGACAGGGTCTCGATCCTCCGCCCGTCCATCTCGCGCACAGTAAAGATCGCGCCTCCCGCTATCACGCGGTCGCCCACCACTGGCAGACGCCCCAGAACGCCGAAGACGTAGCCGCCGATAGTCGTGTAGTCCTCCTCGGGGACCTCGAGTCCGAAGTGCTCGTTGAGCTCGCCGATATGAGTGCTTCCCGGCACGAGCGTTTCTCCGGCGCGCGTGTGCAGCGGCACGTCGGCATCCTCCAGGGTGTCGTACTCGTCCAGAATCTCGCCAACGATTTCCTCCAGCAGATCTTCCATCGTCACGACGCCGGCAGTGCCTCCGTATTCGTCGAGTACGACGGCCATGTGCTCCTTCAATCGTTTGAAGTCAGCAAGCACTTCTTCGACTTCTCTCGATCCTGGAATTACGTGCACGGGTCGCATGATCGATGGCAGATCGAACGCCTCCATGTTGGCTCGCGGAGCGAGCAGCTTCAGGAGATCTTTCGCCAGAACGACACCGACAATGTTGTCGATCGACTCGTCGTACACCGGATAGCGCGACAGTCCACTTTCCTGTACGACATCGAGCACTTCGGAGAGAGTCGCTTCGACCGGTAAGGCGACCAGCTCTGTGCGCGGAGTCATCACTTCGCGTGCGTTCTTCTCCGAGAACTCGAACACAGCTTCGATGAGATCGGCATCGTGCGCCTGCATCTGCCCGCTCTCCTGGGATTGTTCAACCAGCAGGCGGATCTCCTCGGGCGAGTGCACCGCGTCTTCCGATGTCGCCTTTTCCTGCCCGAGAGCGCGCAGAATCACCTGTGAGGATCTGTTGAGCGTGTAGGTGAACGGGGTGGTGATCCAGGCAAAGAACAGGAGTGGGGGCGCGAGCCAGCGCGCGAGCGCTTCCGGATGATTGAGCGCCGCCCCTTTAGGCGTGAGTTCACCGAACACCACGTGGAGATAGGTGACAACGATGAGTGCCAGCGTCGCGCCAAGTGTAAGTCGCATCGACATCTCGATCGCGAACGGCAGGTGCGCGAAGACGCTGGCGAACATGTCACCGACGGTAGACTCTGCAACCCAGCCGAGACCGAGGCTGGCGAGGGTTACGCCCAACTGGCTGGCGGAGAGGATGCGACTGATATTTGAGGAGGCACGAACTGCAAAGCGGGCGAGTCGGTCACCGCTCCTGGTCATCGCCTCCAGACGCGTCCGTCTGGAGCGGACAAGAGCGAACTCGGCGCCAACGAAAAACGCGTTGAGGAGCACGAGCAGAATTATGGCGAGCAGCCGACCGAGCACGAGTACAAGTTACACCAAGTCAGCCCGCGGACACCAGCACGGCGGTGCGCACCAGGGCATTGGGCACTCGCACGCTCGCGATTCATCCGTGCGCAGCCTCCGCATCGCGCTCGTTCTGACAGCGGCGCTGCTGGTGCTGGAGGTAGTTGGCGGGGTGCTTTCAAATTCGATTGCACTGCTTGCCGATGCCGGGCACATGCTCACCGACGTGGCCGCGCTCGCGCTGGCGCTGTTCGTCGCGTGGTACAGCAAGCAGCCCGAGACCCCGACGAAGACTTTCGGCTATCTGCGTTGGGAGATTCTCGCTGCTTTCGTGAATGGCGCGACCCTTCTTCTCATCTCGGCCTGGATTCTTTGGACGGCGATAGTGAGGCTGCGCGCGCCGGAAGCAGTTGCGGGTGGACTGATGTTGTCCGTGGCTGCTGCGGGACTGCTCGTGAATCTCGTGGCGGCCCGGGTACTCGTCGGCGGCTCCAATCGCAACATGAATACTCGCGGCGCGTACCTGCACGTGCTTGGTGATCTGCTCGCGACAATCGGAACTCTGGCCGCTGCCGTGGCCATTCGGTACACAGGATGGCTGATGGCGGACCCGATTGCATCGATCCTCACGACGGTATTGATCATGAACGGCGCGTGGAGACTCGTTCGCGAATCGGTGGACATTCTGTTGGAGTCGACCCCTGCGCACATCCCGTTGCCCGCGGTGCGAGGCCAGCTCGAGGCGATTCCGGGAATCGAATCAGTGCACGACCTACACGTCTGGGCAGTGACCCCCGCGTTCGTCGCGATGAGCGCTCACTGCGTCGTTCGACGGCCGGAGAGGCACCAGCACGTTCTCGGGCACGTCCACGATGCGATGCAGCTCTTTGGCATTCAGCACGTGACCATTCAGCTCGAGCGGGAGGACATGCAAGATCGCGAGAGGCACTTGCACGCCTAGCTAACTTATAAGGCTATGGCAAAGCAGGAAATTCGTAACATCGCGATCATCGCGCACGTCGATCACGGCAAGACAACTCTCGTGGACAAGATGCTCCGGCAGGCAGGCGCATTCCGTGAGAATCAGGTCGTGATGGAGCGCGTCATGGATTCCAATCCGCTCGAGCGCGAGCGTGGAATCACCATTCTGGCGAAGAACACATCCATCCGCTGGAAGGGGACCAAGATCAACGTCGTCGATACACCAGGCCACGCTGATTTCGGCGGCGAAGTCGAGCGCATTCTCAGAATGGTCGACGGCGTCCTGCTCGTCGTGGATGCATTCGATGGTCCAATGCCGCAGACCCGATTCGTGCTGCGAAAGGCGCTCGCGCTCAATCGCACTCCAATCGTAGTAATCAACAAGATCGACCGGCCCGGCGCGGATCCAATGCGCGTGCACGATGAAGTGCTCGACCTCTTCATCGAGCTGGAGGCGAACGAAGCGCAGCTCGATGCGCCCGTTGTCTATGCGTCGGCAAGGGAAGGCGTCGCGACGATGGATATGGATGTCGCGCCGGTGGACCTCTCACCCCTCTTTGACGC
>CADDZN010000252.1 GCA_902812375.1 bacterium
GCTCGACGGTTCCACTTATAGCGGCAGCGTCGCGCTCCTCCGCGGTACCGAAGTGATTGCAGAGCGGACTTTGGGCGGGAACGAAGGCGGCGTCGAACGGTCGGGACGAGGTGAAAGCCTGATGCCAGCGGTGGCCGAGTGTTTGGTGGAAGCGGGTGTGTGTAGAGAGAACATCGTGCGAATCGTTTGCGGAGCCGGGCCGGGAAGTTTCACCAGCCTGCGGGTTGCTGGCTCAGTCGCCAAGGGACTGGCTGTAGGCTACGGGGTCGACCTGTATGCTGTTTCGTCGCTCATGCTGACACTCGCGGGAATGCAACGACGGCTTCCGCCCGGTCCGTATTTGTCGCTTCTCAATGCGATGCGCGAAGAATTTTTTGCCCAGCGGGTGAATGTCGACGAGGATGGCACGCTCAGAAGGGTTGGCCGCGTGGGACTGATAGCTGCCGCGGATCTGGACGACGCGCGTCGGCGCGGACCACGGTTTCGATGTGTGGGACCAGGTCAGGAAATCGATGCGTACCCGCATGCGCGGGGCGTGGCCGTGCTTATCGACGAAATACTTGATGCAGGTCCGGTGAATATCGCGAGCTGGGAGCCCGACTATGGGCGGCTGGCCGAGGCCCAGGTGCGCTGGGAGGCCGAGCACGGACGGTCGCTCCCGAGGTGACAGCGCTCCTTCGTCCTGCGGAAGCGGGTGACATTGGCCGGGTTGCCGAGATCGAGAGATCGTGCTTTGCGGATCCGTGGAGCGAGGAATCTTTTCGGCGGCTTCTGGACGTTCCCCCTGCTATCTTTCTGGTAGCGCTTTTTCCGCCGGAGCAGGCAATTGCCGGGTACGTTATCGCCTTCTCCGTCGGGCAGGACGCCGAAGTCCTGAATGTGGCGGTCGATCCCCGATTTCGCGGGCGGGGACTCGCCGGGCAGATGCTGGACGCGG
This sequence comes from bacterium, assembly GCA_902812375.1. Taxonomy (GTDB): domain Bacteria; phylum Gemmatimonadota; class Gemmatimonadetes; order Gemmatimonadales; family Gemmatimonadaceae; genus UBA4720. Next base: position 938 of record CADDZN010000252.1, read on the forward strand.
TGCTGATTCAGCTTGGAGGTCGGGGGGTTCGCGCGGCGTTTCTCGAGGTACGAGAATCGAACCAGGCCGCCAGGTCGCTTTACAAGTCGCGCGGGTTTAGTGAGATCGGACGCCGCAAGAGCTACTATCGGCGCCCGGTTGAAGACGCGCTGGTGCTGCGGCGGTTCATCGAGGTCGCGGAAGGCGGCGAGCGAGTGCAGGGCAGTTTTGCTGACCGTTGAAATCTTTGGTTTGCCCGGGCTCAGAGCCCTACCTATACTATTCTGGGCGGGAACGAACTCTCGCCAGGAGGCACAGTGAGTCGAAGTCTGAATAAAGTGATGCTGATCGGAAATCTGGGCAGTGATCCGGAAGTGCGGTCGACGACGGGTGGTAACAGGGTCGCGACTTTCTCGCTCGCGACGAGCCGCTCGTGGAATTCGCCGAGTGGCGAGAAGCAGGAGAAGACAGAATGGCACCGGTGCGTGGTATGGAATACCAAGGGCACAGGGCTAGCCGACGTGGTCGAGAAGTACTGTAAAAAGGGCGACAAGATCTACGTCGAAGGGCGCATCGAGTATCGCCAGTGGCAGGACAAGGAGAACCAGACCCGCTACAGCACGGAGATCAACGTGCGTGAGCTGTTGATGCTCGGCGGCAAGGGCGGCGGTGCGGGCGATTACGATAGCGAGGGTGCTGGAAGAAGCCGCGCTCCGGCAACCGCGGGCGCCAAGGCGTCGAGCGGCTCCAACAATGGAGCAGACTTCGAGGATTTCCCGGGAGCGCTTCAGGAAACCGACGACGATCTACCGTTCTAGCTCCAGGCACTTCAATAAAAAAAGCCCCGCCGAAATGCGGGGCTTTTTTGTTTTGAGCTATTACGGCTGGACCGCGGTTCGGTTGTAAACGGCCACGAAGGAGGGATTGAAAGTAACGCTGAACGTATCAGCGCCATCCCACGTCCCACCGTAATTGCCACCGCAGTTCCTATCACTCGTGACGGTCTCCGAGAAATCGAAGTTGGTGCCGCGCTGGCCCACATTTCCGGTGCAGGTAATCGTAGTCGTGGTCGGGGTGGTCTGCCCGGAGGGCGTCACCGCGAAATCAAGGGACTCAGCGAAGGTGCCATTGGTATTGAGAGTCAATGACCCGCCGGATATAGCAGTCGAGTCGTCGAGCTTTACGGGTAGCGTAAAGCCGCTGACGGAGCTCAAAGAATAATTTCCGCTCACCGCGTCAACGACGCCGACCGAATTATCCTGGCATGCCGCGAGCATGAGAATGCCCGCCAACGTGATCAATCTCTTTGAAATACCGCGCATTGTGGCCTTCCTCCTCGGAAGCCGTAAAGTGGTCCCAACCACGGGGACGCAGAAAGCATTCCCTCACTTACACGAAGCTTACACCAGAGCCGCCCTATCGTGCCGGAGGGCCAAAGGACCGAGGACTTGGACTAACGGCATTGATAATTGCGGACTGATTGAGGAGCGAGGATTGCTGACAAGTGCGGGTTTCGTCGGGCGTACTGGCTCTGGAGCGCAAGCCTTTGCTTTTAAGAGCGTGCTTCCTGCTCAGAGCCGTTAGCTAAGGAGCTCTCAGCGAAGGAGCTGTTAGCGAAGGAACTGTTCGCGAAGACGGCTCACACCAGAACTCGACCACCTGCCCCACGGCTCGGCTTTTGTCCTCGGTCCTCGCTCCTCGATCAGTCCGCAATTATCAATGCCGTTGGTCAGAGTCCTCGGTCCTCTCCTCGAGCTCTCGGCTGGAAGCCGTGGCCTGACGGCCGGCGATGAAAGTGGACTGCGCGTGAGCTACTGCTGATTACGAGTAGTCCGAGTGTGTGTGACCTTAAAGCTCTGCCCTCCGTCCAATGGTTGACGCGCCGTGCGCGGCGTCCTATCCATCCGTCAAGTTCCGGGAGCACGAGTGATCGGTCAATTCGTTGAGTCAACGTCAATAAAGGCACGCAGATTGGACGCGCTGGCCTTGATTCTTTGCGCCGGTTTCGCGCTGTGCGCGGTCAATGCAAATGCGCAGGTCACGCCGGCGAGTGATAGCGTTCGCGCCGATACGACTCAACAGACGTTCGTGGTCTCCGACACAACCAAGGAAGTGAAGCACGTCGTAAAGAAAGGCGACACGCTCTGGGATCTCGCGAAATTCTATCTTAAGGACCCGTTCAGATGGCCGGAGATATTTCGGCGAAACACTGACATCGTAAAAAATCCGCATTGGATTTACCCCGGCGAAGTCATCCGCATCTGGGGCACCGAGGTGAAAACCGAAGCACTGGCGCAGGCAGACAGCGCGGGTGAGGTCGTTTCACACGTTGTCACTCGCCCGGCACCGCAGTCACCGCTCACCAATCCCGGCGAAGCAAGATCGGACCTCACGGTGTTTTCGTCCCCCATGAGTCGCGCTGCAGCCGCAGCGGCGGCCGAAAATGCCGATGTTATCGGCCGAGTACGCCCCGGTGCAGTAAGAGCGGGCGAGGTCCAGGCCGCGCCATACGCCGATAGAAATGGTGGCCCGAGAGGGGCCGGCAGACTCGTCGCAAGCGTCGACCGCCCCGGCATCAAGACAAGCATCACCCAGTCAAGATTCCAGCTCAACGACCAGCTCTATCTAGATCTTCCGAGAGGATCGGTCGCGCGTCTCGGCGATACGTACATGTCGTACGTCCTCGGACCCGACTTGGGGGAGAATGGCCAGGTGATAATTCCCACCGGAATTCTGCGCGTGGAGTCAATAACGCCCGGGCAGCGTCCACTTGGTCGCATCGTGCGTCAATTGGGCGAGGTAGAGCTCGATCAGCGTCTGATCCCAGCGCCGACTATCGCAATACCAACGGGCGACTTGTCGCCAGTCGTAAATGGGACACGCGGCAAAGTCGTCTACGTCCATGAAGATCCGATTCTGCCCTCGATCGGTCACTACGTGCTCATCTCATCGAGCGCGAAGAACGGTTTGAGAGTCGGAGATGAGATCGCCTTTATCGATGACTCGGCAGGCCCCGCCGATGACTCGCCGGCTCCGCCAGTGGTCGCGGCCATGGGAGAGGTCGTCCGAGCTACTCCGTACGCCTCGAGCGTGATCATTGTGCGTCAGGTGCAGCCCACGATCCGCGAAGGAATGCGGGTCCGACTGACCGCGAAAGCTCCGCAAGCGGAGTAACCTCGCGCTGAGGCGCGAAATGCCCTAAAAGCGCGCCACGGAATTAAATTAGGGCGATCAATGATACCGGTCGCTCATTTCGTTGCCGTCACCTTTTACCTGGGTGCCGCCGTCCTCGCTGCGCTCCCTTTCGCGCGTCGCGTAAAGGCGCCGGTGACCGCCGTCGTTCTTGCGCTGCTGCTTGGTATTACCGCCCACACTACTGCGCTCGTTGAGCTTACCAGGCAATCCGGCGCCGCCTCCCTTACAGGGCTAGGGCCCGCTCTCTCCTTCGCTGGACTCGTGCTGGTTGTGGCACTCGTCATCGTCGAGGCCCTGGCGCGCGAGGTCAGTCTCACGCTGATTGCCGCGCCGCTGGCGGCCCTTGTTACGATAGCCGGCAATCTCACCGGCCTCCGGCCATTCCTGGAGCCGCAAGGTACGCGCGCTGTCTGGCTCACGATGCACATCGTGTTGAGCTTTGCCGGAATTGCCGCCTATGGAACGGCAGCCGCGGCCGGAACGATGTATCTCGTTGCACGACGAGAGCTCAAGTCCGCGCGATTCGGTGCGATCTTCAGGTCATTTCCCCCGCTCGAGACTCTCGATCGCGTCAATCACATGGCATCGATCGCCGGGTTTTTGGGTCTCACGCTTGGTCTTGCACTCGCTGGCGCGTACTCTTTCGCCTACCGTGCCGTCGTGTTGCCTCAAATCATCTGGGGACTCGGCGCCTGGGCGGGCGTCAGCGCGCTCGCGCTCGGTCGAATGCTTCGCGGCTGGCAAGCGCGACGGGCCGCTCTTATGTCCGCGTTGACCTTTTCAAGCGTGATCGCTCTTTACGTCGTGTTCCGGATGGCGTCGCTCAACCGGGGCCAGTTCTGTGAGCGATTTTCCCATTGCCCTCC
>CADDZN010000253.1 GCA_902812375.1 bacterium
TGGCGGCTTCATGTCAGTGGCTGCGGTATTCGGGCTCCGCCTCGCACTGCACCAATTAGTCGACCCTCCAGACGATGACGCACGTGCGCCCAAAGTGCAGAAATCATAGAATGGCCCACCAAGGGCAGGCCAAGATGTTCTAACCAAGACTTCTGATCTCTGGATCGCAGCTTACTAAAATGCCCCGTCGCACATTGGTATGTCGTTCACGAAAAGTGCGGAGGTGCCGAGCCTCGCCGTAGCTGACGGCTTGACTTGCTTTTACCTCTACGGGTACAAGCCGCGCGTTCTCTTCGAGGATGAAATCGACTTCCTGTCCTGAGCTGAGGCGCCAGTGATGCAAGTCGCGCGCGGGTGCCAGGTCTCGCCACACGAGCAAGTCGTTGGCTATCAACGTCTCCAGGTGAAAACCGGTTGGCTCATTCTCTCGAGCCGCGGCAAGGGCTAAAGCGGGATCGACCGCGTAGAGTTTGGGCGCTTTGATAACTCGCTGGCCCGCGTTCCGCGAGTATGGAGGCACAAGCTCTATCAGATAACTTCTCTGCAGGACTTCCAACCATCGCCGAACTGTGCTGATGGGCATGCTCAAATCGTTTGCCAGTCCGGAGATGTTCAATTCCTGACCGGTCCGCGACGCCGTCAAACGTACGAACGCCTCAAGTCGAGCTGGTGATTCAACCGCAATGAGCTCGCGAGCGTCCCTGCTCGAGAATACTTCTACATAGTCGTCCATCATTCGCAGTCGTTGATCTTGGGGTGTGGCGACTGCGCGGGGAAATCCTCCCGTCTGCACAATGTCCTTCCACTTCAACTCACCGCTTGCCGAAGCTCGCCGCGTGAGCTCTTCCAGGACTGCGTCCTCATTCGGGCCAAACAGGAAACTCCAGCCTGCGTGCTCCTCGTCAAACCGCAACTCACTCAGTGTGAATGGGCGGAGCGTACGATAGGTCGCGCGACCCAGGAGCGAATCACTGACTGCCCGACCAACGCCAGGCTGATTGGATCCGCTGAGCAGATAACGGCCATTACGTTGTTCGCTATCGACCACGGCCTTTATCGCCAACATCAATTCAGGCGCCCGTTGTACTTCGTCGATGAATGCGCCCCGATCTCCCAGGTCAGCCAGGAACCCTTCGGGATCTTCGGAGGCGGCCCGCCTTGTATCTCGATCATCCAGTGTTCGGCGTGTAAACCCGAGGTCGGCAACGATTTCGCGGCAGAGCGTGCTCTTTCCAACCTGCCGAGCACCCATGACGGCGACCACCGGGTAGAGCTCGAGGTCTTGCAGGATTATCCCGCGCAGAGACCGCGGGTAGCGAGCATTTGCGTCTGCCATATGAAAACGTTATATTGGCCTTTCGCGGACAATATAACGTTGGAGTATAGCTATGGCAAACGCGTATTCACTGGACGATCTGCTCGAGTTTCTGGACCATGCCGGCGACCGAGGCCTGATGCCGGCTGCTACCGCTCAGGCCCTGGCTGTAGCGACTCGCAACGTGCTCGGGGTGCTCAATGACCAGGAGAAAAAGGACCTGAGCCGACAGGATCTCGAGTCTGTTATCAAGCGATTCAACAACAAGCGAGCGCGAGACTTCAACCCATCGTCGCTCAAGGAGTACGCTCGCCGAGTGCATCGCGCGGTCGAGCTCTTTTTGGCGTGGCGCGAAGATCCCGCGAACTTTACCGTAAAGACGCGATCAACTGCCGGAGGGCGAAAAAAGGAGAAGGGGAAACCCCAGACTGCGTTCCCATCCGATAGCGGTTTCAATCAGCTCGATGAGAGACCGCCGCAATCCGGCAGCTACCATTCCGCGGTTCCGGTACGTCCTGGAGTTGTAATTACGTTGGCGAACGTTCCTTACGACCTGACGAGGGCAGAGGCCGAACGTGTTGCTAGCTTTGTGCGAATGTTGGCTGTCGAGGTTTAGCGTCGAAAAGCTTCCTGAAGTCAACTCGCCGCCCCCGTACCAGGCAAGGCGGCAACTAATTAGCGCGTAACGTCACCGACATCGCCGGAGACCATGGATTCGAAGTCACTGATTGCGTTGTCAGCCGTGGTTGCATCCACGGCCATCACGGGTCTCGGACTATTCCTCAACTATCGTGAGCGAACGGCCGTTTTTCGTCACACGTTGTATAGCAAGCAGGTCGAGGTAGCGGTGGCCATCCTCAACGCCTATACGGGCGTCCGTAACCGGATGATCGATCTTTTTGATGCGCAGCAGGATATAAGCGAGCAGGACAGAGTCTGGCACACGGTTCGTCACGAGGTGGATGCACTGGCGGCCATCGCATCTTCGGCTGCCGCATTACTTCCTGGCTCTGTGTACGAAGCCTATATATCGCTTCACACGAAAGCGCTGAATATCATGAATCGTATCGCGTACGATCGGCTGCCCAAAAGCGAATTGGGAGTCCTGGATAGTGCCGCTTTGCATTTGCGAATGAGGTTCGCGGGTTCCTGGGCGCAGATGCGCTGTCTGAACGGAACAAGAAAGCATTTGTTGCGACTTCCGAGGAAGGTCTTATTCGGCAGTTGCCAATGCGGATGCGCGATGCCGCAGAGCCTCCCGCCGAAGAATGACAGTGCACGGCCAGCTGGCGATGTCTAGTACGATTGAACGCGAAGTTCCGCGAACCCAAGTCACCGATCGTCATCTCACACAATCTCCAGCGTGAGCAACACTAAGGAATCCGAGCGGGCAGAGCTCCACAAAACCATCTGGCGCATCGCCAACGATCTTCGCGGCAGTGTGGACGGTTGGGACTTCAAGACCTATGTGCTCGGGATGCTCTTCTACCGATTCATCTCCGAGAACCTCACCGCGTACCTGAACGAGCAGGAGCGGAAAGCCGACCAGAAGGACTTTGACTACGCGACGCTCAGTGATAAGGACGCGAAGCGCGGACGCGACGAGACCGTGAAGGAAAAGGGATTCTATGTCCTACCTTCGCACCTGTTCGAAAACGTTCGCAGGAAGGCCCACCACGACCCGAACCTGAACGAGACACTGAGCAAGGTCTTCAAAGACATCGAAGCGTCGTCGATCGGTGCCGACAGCGAGGATGATTTCAAAGGGCTTTTCGACGACCTCGACGTCAATAGCAGCAAGCTTGGTCACACGGTTCCCAAGCGAAATGAAAAACTCGTGAAGCTGCTCGATGCCATCGGCGACCTCAACCTTGGCACCTTCTCCGACAATACCATCGATGCGTTCGGAGACGCGTACGAGTTCCTGCTGACGATGTATGCATCCAGCGCTGGAAAATCAGGCGGGGAGTTTTTCACGCCGCAGGAAGTCTCAGAGCTACTGGCGCGCATTACCGTCGTCGACAAGAAAGCCGTCAATAAGGTCTACGACCCCGCCTGCGGCTCTGGGTCGCTGTTGCTCAAATTCGCCAAGGTGCTGGGACAGGAGAACGTGCGGCAGGGCTTCTTCGGCCAGGAGATCAACCTGACCACCTACAACCTGTGCCGGATCAACATGTTCCTGCATGATGTGAACTACGAGAAGTTCGACATTGCGCACGGCGACACTCTCACCGACCCGGCACATTGGGACGACGAACCCTTCGAGGCCATCGTCTCCAATCCGCCGTATTCGATCAGATGGGAAGGGGACGCGAATCCGTTGCTGATTAACGATCCGCGCTTCGCGCCAGCCGGCGTGCTCGCGCCCAAGAGCAAGGCCGATCTCGCGTTCACCTTGCATATGTTGTCGTGGCTCGCGGTAAATGGAACCGCGGCGATTGTGCAGTTTCCGGGTGTCCTTTATCGCGGTGGCGCAGAGGGGAAGATCCGGAAGTACCTCATCGACAACAATTATGTCGATACCGTAATTCAATTACCGCCCGACCTCTTCTTCGGTACGACCATCGCGACGTGTATCGTCGTGCTAAAGAAGTCGAAGCGCGACAACAAGACGTTGTTCATCGATGCTTCGGCGGAGTTTGTGCGCGGGGGCAACAAGAACAAGTTGACCGCTGGCAACCGCCAGAGAATTCTAGAGGCATTTACCGAGCGACGTGACATCGCGCATTTCGCTCGTCTCGTAGAGAACGGAGATATTGCCGAGAACGGCTATAACATTTCGGTTTCTTCATGGATTGAACAGGAAGACCTTACAGCCGCGGTGGACATCAAGGCATTGAATGCCGATATCACACAGATTGTGGCGCGCCAGCAGGAGCTGCGTACGCAGATCGATGCGATAGTTGCTGATCTCGAGGGCAGCGCGTTGTGACCCGTCTTGACGCAATGATCTCGCGGTTGAGCCCCAGCGGCGTTGAGTTTAAGGCGCTCGGCGACACTGGCACGTTCATCCGAGGGAACGGCCTTCAGAAGAAAGATTTTACAGAGTCTGGAGTCGGCTGTATCCACTACGGCCAGATCCACACGCATTACGGCGCGTGGGCCACCGAAACCATCGCATTCGTGAGTGATGCGCTGGCAAAGCGCCTCCGACACGCACGACCTGGCGACTTGGTGATCGCGACGACCAGTGAGGACGACAAGGCCGTTGGAAAAGCAGTCGCCTGGCTCGGCGCGGGTGATGTTGCCGTAAGCAGTGACGCATACATCTATCGTCACTCACTCGATCCCAAATACGTCGCGTACTTCTTCCAGTCGGAGCAGTTCCAGAAGCAGAAGAAGCGCCACATTACAGGGACAAAGGTTCGCCGGCTTTCAGGAGAAAGTTTGTCCAAAATCCGGATTCCCGTTCCACCTCTCGAGATTCAGCGCGAGATCGTGAGGGTACTCGATAACTTTACGGAGCTGGAAGCGGAGCTGGAAGCGGAGCTGGAAGCGGAGCTGGAAGCGGAGCTGGAAGCGCGCCGACGTCAGTATCATTACTACCGCGATGCGCTGCTCGCCTTCGATGACGTTGGCGCGAGCGTAGCGAGCGCAAGCAAGCAAGCAAGCAAGCAAGC
>CADDZN010000254.1 GCA_902812375.1 bacterium
TCTCGCGATCGTCCTCCGTGAATTCCCGCGGCTGCTTGTCCATGATGCACAGCGTGCCGACATTGTGCCCGCCCGGCCCTTTGATCGGATGGCCGGCGTAAAACCTTATCCGAGGCTCGTCGAGCAAGATTGGATGCTGCGCGAACCGCGGATCGAGCACCGTATCTTCGACCACCATCACCTCTTCGCCGGTGATCGCGTGCCCGCAGAATGATAGCTCGCGCGAGCTATCCGGAATGTCGAGCCCCTGCTTCGATTTGAACCACTGGCGCTCGTCCTCCACCAGCGATATTCCGGCGAAGGGAACCGTGAACACTCGTTGCGCCATGCGGCTGATCTTGTCGAAGCGTTCTTCGGGAGTGGAATCGACGCCAGCGCCCAGCCGGAACTCCACGAGACGCTCAGCCTCGTCCTGTGGAATGAGTGGGCGCATGATCTCTTCCGTCTCGGCCCACAATCCACGACTTCGCATCACGGACGTCACTCTGGCGCGGAACCGTCCCTGATCGAGTGGCTCGAACAGCACATCGTCGACGCCCTGCGAAAGCAGATCCGTGGTCTCCGTCTCGGTTCCAGCGGGCGCCACTACGATGATCGGCATGTCGACAAGACCAACGACGGTTCGCGCGGCGTGTACAACCTGTCGGCCATCCAGGATCGGGAGCTTGAGGCCTACGACCAGCGCATCCGGTGGGTCCTGCGCGAGAATCCCTAAAGCGGCCGCCCCATCGTTGGCAATCTGCACCGTGAAGCGAGCCTCGACGAGAATGTCGTTGTAGCGAATCCGATCTTCCTTGTTGGTGACCGCGAGCAACACCTTCGATGGCTTCGGCATTCCGTCCGCATCGAGCTCCGGCACGTACTCGGCGTTAACGCGTGGAGTGTTCGTTCGGGGAGTCTTGCGCCGCTCGAACTCCGTGTACGGAATGACTTCGTCAGCGGTCGTATCACCCTCGGCAATGTGCCAAAGCGCATCGTTGTCGAAGGTATGCAGCGCACCGGTTCGGAGCGCCTGAGCCCTGATCTCGTCCGCCAGCTTGCCCGTCGTGATCATTCCGCGGATCTCGGGCGTGATCTCCAGGAACTCGATGAGCGGCAGCCGCCCCGTGTAGCCGCTGAACCCACACTCAGCGCAGCCCGTGGCTTTGACGTGACGCGCGCGACCGAACAGTCGCTGCTGGGCCGAGCGCACCATGGGATGGAGCTCCTCGATGGGTGCCTCGTATCGGCAGTGCGGGCACGCTCTTCGAACGAGTCGTTGTGCCGTGACACCGATCAGTCCGGCGGCGACGCGGAAAGGCTCGACTCCGATATTCGAGAGACGTGGAATCGCGCCGATGGCGTCGTTCGTGTGCAGGGTCGAGAGGACCAGGTGTCCGGTCATCGCCGCCTGGAATGCAATCGTCGCCGTTTCCTGGTCGCGGATTTCTCCGACGAGCAGCACGTCTGGATCCTGACGCAGCACGGATCTCAAAACGCCGGCGAAGGTGAGTCCCTGTTTTTCGTTCACTTGCACCTGATTGACGCCGCTCAGTCTGTACTCGACGGGATCCTCGACCGTCACAATGTTCACCGACTCGCCGCGACGCGTGTTGAGCGCGGCATAGAGCGTCGTCGTCTTTCCGGAGCCAGTCGGTCCAGTGACGAGGAGAATTCCCTGTTCGCGCATCAGGAGCGCCTTGAACCGCTCGAGCACCTCGGGCATGAACCCCAGGGTCTGCATCGAGACCTGGACCGACTTCTCGTTGAGCAAGCGCATCACGACTTTTTCGCCGACGCGCGTCGGCAGCACCGACACACGGAGCGCCACTTCTTCGCCGTTCACGCGAACTTTTGCGCGGCCGTCCTGCGGACGGAATCTCTCCGCCACGTCGAGATCGGACATGATCTTGATGCGCGAAACCACCGGACCCACCCCGATAAATCGAGGGAGGACCATGATATTCTTCAGCAACCCGTCGATGCGGAAGCGGACGAGTGTCGAGGCTTCGTCGTGCTCGATGTGGATGTCGGAGGCGCGGAGCTTGATTGCGTTGCCGATGATTGCGTCGACGAGCTTGATGACTGGCGCGTGCACTCGCAGAAGCGCGGCCTCGTTCTGCTCTTCTTCCTTCACCTGCTCGACGCCCACCGCCTGGTCGAGCTTCTCGATCAGGCCGTAGATCATGGCATCGGGGCGCAGAGTCTCCGACATCATTCTGTCGAGCTGCCCCGGCGGGCAGAACAGTGGAGTCACCTCTCGGCTTGTCGCCCAGCTCACTCTCTGAATGGCTTCCTGGTCGAGCGGGTTCGCCATCGCGAGATACACCATCCGACTGTCGACTTTCACGGGAAGAATGTTGTGCTCGCGGCACAACTTCTCCGGCAGGATCTGCATCGCGTTCCTGTCGACTTCGCTGGGATTGAGATCGAAGTAGTCGATCCGGAAGGCCTCCTTCACCAGCTCGGCGATCTCCTTGAATGAAAGGACATCGGCATCGATCAGTGCCTGCGCTATGTATTGTTTCTGCTGGGATCGCCAGCGTTTGATCAGCTCAGCCGTGACGCCGGGCATTGTTGCCACGAGTGCGACCAGCCACTCGTCCTTGAAGCGGAATTTTCGCTCGTTGGGCTGCGCGTCAGCAGGTATAGTCATAGCTTCCGGTGGGGCAATTGCTCCTGCTGCTCACTATAGAGGCAGGCCGTGATAAATGACTGTTTTGCCCCTCCGAAGATAACAGTCGCGCCGGTAGGCTTTCGCTCGGCGCCTTGCGGTTCGCTAATTGCTAAACAAATGGTAATCGTGGACGCCGCCTCCATTTACTGGTAGACGGCGAGATGCACTTACGCTCCACGCGAGCCTCAGCAACGGAAATGAATGCCACTAGTCTCCATCGGACCGATCACCGCCCAGCAAACCAGCTTTCCAACGGCCGCCAACTCTCGGCTCACTTTGAACGGCATACTCAAGCTGCTCCCTCAGCCGGAGATAGACGCCCTGGTCCAGCGCAGCGAGCTCGTGACGGTGGAGTCGAAGCAGATACTCTTTGAGCCGGGGGATCAGATCGAATTCGTTCATTTCCCGGAGGATTGCGTCATCTCTCTGGTCACGGTGATGGCGGACGGCGATCAGGTCGAGGCGATGACCGTTGGCAATGACGGATTCAGCGGCATCCCGGTTTTCCACGGAATCGAAACTTCCCCAAACAGGGGGATCGGGCAGATCACCGGCATCGCGCGACGGCTCTCCGTCAGGGATTTTCGCGAGCTCACTCTCCAATGTCCTTGCCTGCACCGGCTGCTTCATTGCTACAGCGAATTCGTGTATGAGACGGTGGCGCAGTCCGCGGCCTGCAACCGCCTGCACGTCATCGAGCAGCGTTGCGCGCGGTGGCTTTTGATGTCGCAGGACCGCGTCGGTCGAGACAGCTTCGACCTGACCCAGGAATTCTTAGCCGAAATGCTGGGCGTCCGCAGGCCAGGCGTGACTGTCGCGCTGGGCGTTCTCGAGCGGGCCGGCCTTATCGCGCTCGGACGCGGAAACATCACGGTTGTCGACCGCACCGGCCTCGAGCGCGCGACATGCGAGTGCTACCAGACCATCCGCGACAGGCAAGCAAAGGTTATTGCGTAAGCACCGCGTCCCGTGCGCGCCTTGCTCCGCTCCCCGCGACCAGCGGCATGACGGTGGCCGAGAAGCGTTCCATCTCCTCGAGCTGCGGACTGAACTGGAGAAGCAGTAGGTCTACACCAACTTCTTCGAGCTCCCTGATCCGGTCAGCCACCTGCTCGGGCGTGCCGACGAGTCCGGCGCGCAAGCCACGATTTGAGACCGAGTAATCCTCGAGGCTCACCTGCTGCTCGAGCGCCGTATGGGAGATCCAGTCCTGGTAATTGTGGTAGCCCGGCGAGCCGGGCTGGACGTTGGTGATCCGCTCCAGCTCCTTCCGCGCCTCGGACTCCGTGTCGCGCACGATCGCATAAGCGGCGACACCGTATTCCATTGGCCCCAACCCAATTCTGGCACGTCGCTCTGTCATATCAGCGATCTTTGGTGCTACACGCTCGGGCGGATCGCCATGCATCACGTACGCGTCGCATGTGCGTGAGATCAGCTCTTTGGCGGCCGGACTTTCTCCGCCCGCGTAGATGGTGGGGCGCGGACGACGCAGCGGCTTGGGCTCGAGAATCGTCTCCTCCACCCTGTAGTGTTTCCCTGAATAGCTGAATCGCGGCTCGCTCCAAACGCCGTTCACCACGCGGAGCCATTCGTCGGTACGTGCGTAGCGGTTGTCGTGCTCCTCGAAGTTGATTCCGTAGCGACGCGCCTCATCCTTCCACCACGAGGAGACGACATTGAGGGCGAGCCTTCCGCCCGAGATGTGGTCGATATTGGCAGCCTGCTTTGCGAAGATGGCCGGCTCATGGAAAGTCGGCCGCACTGCTACCATCAGCTCGAGCCGCTCGGTTACCGCCGCCAGAGCCGCCGCAGTCGACCATGCCTCGAGCGAGTTTGCGTCGATGCCCTTGATGTCGTTCATGAAGAGCTCCGCGATCAGGGTGATATCGAAGCCGATCTCCTCGCTTCGCTGCGCCAGCTTCTTCACATAGTCCCAGGTCGCGCTCATTCCTTCGTCGGGAACGTTCCGCAGCCAACCGCCGAATACAGGGAGCCAATAACCGTAGCGCATTAGCGGGACGCGGGATGCGGGACGCGGGATGCGGGAAGCCGTGACTGCTCTCGAGCTGTCGTCTCGCGCGTCCCGGTTCCCTCGTCCCGCTTCGTGAGTCCTGCTTCCTTCGTCCGTCGCCCCTCGTCCCTCATCCCGCGTCCCGCATCCCACGTCCCGCGTCCCGCGTCCCGCATGAGCGAGATAATCCACGAGCCGCGCGAACGGATCGAAGCCGATGACGTTCGGCGCGTCAGCGACGAAGTTGGAG
>CADDZN010000255.1 GCA_902812375.1 bacterium
CAGTAGGGCTGAGGCCTGGCATCTCGGTGCTTCCAGAGTTTTAAAGCAACTGAACGGGCGAGAGCTCCAAGTCGGTTAGATGTCAGTTTGTCAGGTTACGATGTCGGGGCTCTACTATTGGCATTCGTAGCACACGCAGTTGCTATAACGCCAAAGGGGTAAGTCCAGGCGTCGTGACCTAACAACTCCTCCCGCTTCCCGCTTCCCGCATCCCGCATCCCGCATCCCGCTTCGTGGAGCTCTCGCCCGTTCTGTTGCAGTTAAGCCTATCAGCTCTCGAGATGCCAGATTACCGAGCTATCCTCTCGATCGCTCCAAAAATCAGCCGTGTCCCAAAGTGGAGCGATGCCAGCGGCACCCTCTCGTCCGCCGCGTGCATCCGTCGCTCGTCCGATTCCGCCATCGGAAATGGCAGAATCCCGTAGGCCTGCACCCCGAGCTGCCGCAGTCTCGCGCTGTCGGTCACTCCGGTGCTCAGGTACGGAACTACCGCGATCGCCGGGTCCAGCTCGTGGCACGCGCCCGCGATTGCGCGGAACATTGCCGAGTCGGGGTCGGATGCCGGCGCTTCGCGGCCGCGCGATGTGATCTCGATAGTCACGCCGGGTTCACTCACCACCGCCTGCATCCGACGCACGACCTCCTCGATCGACTGCCCAGGGAGCGTCCGCACGTTTAGCAACGCACTTGCCGATGCCGGAATCACGTTGTGCGCCTCGCCGCCGCTCACTATCGCCGGCGAAATTCCATTTCGCAGCACAGCATTGAACACGTTGCTACGGGAAAGAACGCGCGCTCCACGCTCCACTTTGGCCGGAACACCCGAGACCAGATCAGTCATCGCTTCCCGCTCGGTCGCCTCCGGCCAAATATCAGCAAGGCTCGCGAAGAATCTTCTCGTTGTTTCGGTGAGCATCACCGGCTCGGCGTAGCGAGACAGGGTCTCGAGTGCACGCGCGAGCCGGAAGATCGAGTTGTCCGGTAGCGGCACCGCCGCGTGACCTCCAGTTCCGTGCGCCGTAACCGTTACGACGTGCGAGATCTTCTCCGCGCTTTGCACAGCCAGGTACGTACAACCGTCCTGAATTATCCGTGTACGTCCGCCCTCGTTGATGGCGAATTCCGCATCCAGCAATTGCGGGTACTGATCGACGAGCCAACCCATTCCCCACTCGCCACCGCCCTCCTCATCCGATGTCGCAATGAAAACAACATCTCGCGATAACGTTTCGTCCGACTTCGCGAGTGAGCGCTTGAGTGTAAGCATGGTCATCAGATTCGCCGCGAGCATCCCCTTGTCGTCAATCGCTCCCCGGCCGTAGAGATAGCCATCGCGGATCTCGCCCGCGAACGGGTCACACGACCAGTTCTCGCGTTCGACGCCGACTACATCCATGTGCGCGAGCAGAATCACCGGGCGCTTGGCGCCGTTCCCTCGAATGCGCGCATATAGCTGCGCCCGATTTTTGGTGGGCTCGAGCAGAACGGTCTCGATTCCCTCCGAGCGGAGCGCGTCGTCCAGATATCGGGCGAGCGGTAGCTCATTGCCCGGTGGGTTCGTCGTGTTGAACTGGATTATGGCCTGCAGTCGAGCAATGGTTTCGGTCTCGACGACATCCCAGTCAGGCCTCAAGCAGCGCCTCGACCTTACGCGTCAGCGGGTCAAACGACAGTGCGCGCGGCGCGACACCCCGTTCACCATTACTGAGCGCTCCAGCCCCCTCGGATTGCCCCAGCGCGATGTGTTCCATTGGCCCCCTCGGCACTCGGGTCGATGGAGAGACCTGATGGGCAATTTCCTCCGCCGTATTTCGCTGGCCAGATGAAAAAAGCTCATGCACCATCCACGGGCCGGCGGCGGGATTCCTGAACCAGTCGACATCGAAGCGGGACGTCAGCTCCTCGTTCAGGACGGATTGCAGTTGCCATGCACGCAGGTACCGCGCTGAGTAAAAGCGGGGATCGACATCGACGAACGCGTCAGCCCGATTGTACTCGAACCCGGTAGCATTGGTGAGCAGCGATACGTAGAGGTCAGGAAGCTCGTCCCACGAGAATTCCCCGCTGTATAGTGATCTCTCGTACAGAAATTTTGCGCAGTACCGGCGGAGAAAGTGCAGCTCCTCAAAACCAGCGGTGCGAAGGAACTGGGGAACTCGATTGGATCCGAGCTGAGTGTAACGCAGGAGCCAGCCGCGATCCTGCATGCGATGGTCGAACAACATCGCGTAGGATTCCGTAACGGAGTTATCGCCCAGCCACCTGAACTCAAATGGTAGATCGGGTTTTGCGTACGCGAAGTGAAGCGCGTGTCCAAGCTCGTGAAGAAAAGTGTTGTAGTCGCTCTGACCCCCGTGCGGGCGGAGCACCAGGTACACTTCAGCGGGAACGCGGACGGGCGAGCAGAATGCGCGCGACCGTTTTCCTTCGCGCTCCCCGACATCGAAGATTATCCGGCCCTTCGCCGTCGGATCGATGCCCATCTCCGAGACATTCTTGCGAATCACGGGATCCATGTGGTTGCCCGGGAATGCGTCGTCGTACTCAGACGCTCTGAAGATCGCGAGCGCATCGGAGCGCTTGGCTTCCGACGGCTTGATGCCAATCGATTTCCTGAGCACACCCGGAAGAGTGTCGTCCCACATCGACTGGGTATCCCTCAAGAACTGCTCGCAGCTCTCGGCCAGCCCGCTCAATGAGATTCCGGTCACCCTCTCGAACGATCTGTTGTAGTTCTCGGCGACTCCCAGCGACTCGATGTAGTCTTTCTCGCGCTGGAGTCGCTCGCGCCGGAGCGGGGCGTGTTCCTCCGCCACCAGCTTCGCTCGCGCGGTGTCGAGCGCCAGGCGAAGCTTGCGGTCCCTAGTGTTCGCGATCTCTATCGGCGCTGCCTGGTACTGCACAACTCGGCCGTCCGGAGAACGGATCACCGCCGAGTTCTCCCACGCGATCTCACGCTCGTCTAGCGCCGCGAGCGGTTTGGACGCCTGGGATTCGATCTCCCACTCGAGCAACCATTGGGCTGATCGCTTGTCGTCGCTTCCGTCTGGCGACGCGCGGAAGATGTCGAGAGTGAGCTCGAGAGCTTCCGCCCCGAGTATCGCCTCGTATCTACTGTAAATCGGCTGAAACTCGGCCGCCTTCTTGTGGCCGGCGAGCGCGAGATATCCCTCGCGCGAAATGGCTTCCATGAACGCCTGCCCCTCGGATCGCAGACGCTGGAGCGACAGCGGACTCATGGCGTGAGCTTCTCGCCGAGGTAGGTCTTGAGCTGAGACGCGTCGACGCGCTCCTGCTTGAGGGTGTCTCGGTCCCTGACTGTCACAGTTCCATTGGTGAGTGACTCACCGTCGATCGTGATACAGAATGGGGTTCCAATCTCGTCCTGGCGGCGGTAGCGGCGGCCAATGGCGCCGCCATCGTCGTAGAAGATCGTGTATGCAGCTCTGAGCTCATCAGCGATGCGATGCGCCATCTCCGGCATTCCATCCTTTTTCACGAGCGGGAACACTCCGGCCTTGATCGGAGCAAGTGATGGATGCAATCCCAGCACCGTTCGGCCCTCGGACTCGCCTTCTACCGTCTCCTCGCGATAGCCATTCACCAACACTGCGAGCGTAGTCCGATCCGCGCCGACCGATGTCTCGATCACGAAGGGCAGATAACGCTTGTTGTTGGGTTGGTCGAAGTACTCGAGCTTCTTACCGGAATACTGCTGATGCTGCGAGAGATCGAAGTCGCCACGGTTGTGGATGCCCTCGATTTCCTGGAAGCCGAGAGTTCCGCCAAAATCGAACTGGATATCGAACGCGGCCCGCGCGTAGTGCGCGAGCTCTTCCTTCGCGTGCGGATGGAACTCGAGCCTGCTCTCTTCCAGACCGAGTGCACGATGCCATTCCATGCGCTGAGCCTTCCAGTACTCGAACCAGGTCATGTCGGTGCCGGGCTCTACAAAGAATTGCATCTCCATCTGCTCGAACTCACGCGTACGAAAGATGAAGTTTCCGGGCGTAATTTCATTTCGAAACGCTTTGCCGATCTGCGCGATTCCGAAGGGCACCTTCTGACGCGTCGACTGCTGGACGTTCAGGAAATTGACGTAGATACCCTGCGCGGTTTCCGGCCGCAGATAGACGATGGATGCAGAGTCTTCGAGGGGACCCATGAAAGTCCTGAACATCAAATTGAACTGACGCGCTTCGCCTAGTGTGCCCTTCATTCCGCAGGCCGGACATTGCGCGTCGGGCTGACCAGGCGTCCCCTTGATGCGGGGGTCATCGGCGCGAAACCGCTTCTTGCAATTCCGGCAATCGACGAGTGGATCCACGAATCCGGCGACGTGACCGCTAGCCTCCCACACTCTGGGATGCATGAGAATCGCGGCGTCGATTCCTTCGATGTCGTCGCGCGCGCGCACCATCGAGTGCCACCAGCGATCCTTGATATTCTTTTTGAGCTCCACTCCGAGCGGGCCGTAATCCCACACCGACCCAGTGCCTCCGTAGATCTCGGAAGACTGGAAGATGAAACCGCGTCGCTTAGCGAGCGACACGAGCTTCTCCATTACATCAGGGTGATTTGGCATGGGGGAAAGGTAGGCGCGGGAAGCGGGATGCGGGATGCGGGATGCGGGACGATACGAGAGTCGGAAGCAGTTCACCGCATCCCGCATCCCGCTTCCCGCATCCCTACGTATCGAGTTCCGCACTCAACTTAGGCTCCGCCGGCGCGTGCTTGCCGAGCAAGTGCGCCACGATTCGGTCGCCGTGGTAGCGACCATTCTCGATGAATACCTTGTTCGCGTCATAACCAGCCACTACGACCCCGGCGATGTACAAGCCCGGGACCGACGTCTCGAGAGTATCTGGATTGTGCGACGGTATTCCGGTC
>CADDZN010000256.1 GCA_902812375.1 bacterium
GACTACGTCGGTACGCTCGCTCCAACAGCTTCTCTTCCCTTCGACCACACCTCTGGAAGCCCATGGATACTCCTTCCACCCAGCGCGCGTTCTGCATTTGAAAAACTCCGAGAGGCCGGCCAATCATTTTCGACCTCCTTCGGACGACCGCTCCTCGGCGTGAAAACCGGCTGCAACGCCGCATATATCGTTCGCCTGGAAAGTGTAGACGGTGACACTGCAACAATCTCCTCTGGCGCGCACTGCGGCGTGATCGAGCGTGACATGCTGCGACCGCTCGCGCGTGGAGAAAACATCTCCGCCTGGCGTCTCGCCGGTGCGCGCGAATATCTCGTTTGGCCCCATAACGCTGATGGCTCTCCTCTAAAAACGCTTCCTCCACTCACGCGTCGCTGGCTTGCACCGTTTCGCGACCAGCTCGCGCTTCGGACTGACTTGCGTGGGCATTTGCCGTGGTGGGCTCTCTTTCGCACCGGGAGCGCCCGTCACGATTTCGCACGTGTAGTGTGGGCCGATTTCGGCGTTGCTCCTCGCGCGCTGGTAATCGACGCGGGAGATGGCGTGATCCCGATCAATAGCTGCTATGCGGTTAGCTGTGACACCCGCGAAGACGCGTGCACGCTGGCCGCACTTCTCAACAGTCCACTCGCTGCCGCCTGGCTCAACGTACTGGCCGAGCCCGCACGCGGTGGCTATCGGCGCTATCTCGGCTGGACAATGTCGTTGCTGCCGGTCCCGAGCGACTGGACGCGAGCGCGTGCGACGCTAATCTCGATCGGAGAGCGTGGCACTGCTGGAGAAATTCCATCTGATGCCGATCTCCTGGCAACCGCTGTCGACGCATATCATCTAACGATCGAGGACGTCCGGCCCCTTCTGTCCTGGGCCCGAGAGTGCGATTAGCCACAGGAACCGAAGTCCGCGCCCGCATCGCGGATCTCATCTTGGGCAATGCACCGGAGACGGTAGTTGGCGCGATCTCGCTCAAAAAGCATCAAGGGTCGGCAGTGCAGCGCGTCGGATCGGCAATCGCGGAGTTTGGAGGCGCGCTTCTCTGCGACGAAGTAGGAATGGGAAAGACTTACGTCGCCGCGGCAATCGCACGCGACTACTCGGCTGTCCTCATCGTCGCGCCAGCCGGACTTTCCGCGATGTGGAAGACTGCTCTGGACACGACCCGCGTAACCGCCGATCTGGTGAGCTTCGAGAAGTTGAGTCGAACATCGTGGGCCACTGGCCGAGAGTACGATCTGATTGTCGTCGATGAAGCACACCACGTGAGAAATCGCGCAACGCATCGCTACCGCGAGCTGGAGCGGCTGGCGCGGACAGCCAGAGTTCTGCTTTTGAGCGCCACTCCGATTCACAACCGCCGAGATGAAATGGTATCGCTCCTCTCGCTCTTTCTCGGCGACCGTGCTCGAATGCTCACGCGAGATGAGCTCTCACGCTGCGTGATCCGTCGCGAACATCACCAGCTTCAAGAGAAGGCGCTCGTTCCGGAGATCCTGCCCGTCGTGACGCTACCGGTCAGCGATCGCGTGGACGTCGTTGACGCGCTGATGGCACTCCCACCCGCGGTCGCCGTTCGCGATGGAGGCCTGGCCCAGACGCTCGTCGGCCGCGGCCTCGTCCATCAGTGGGCATCTAGCGAAGCCGCTCTCGATGAAGGGCTTCGCAAGCGCATCGCGCGCGCTGATGCGCTCGCTGCTTCACTGGCGGTTGGAACCTATCCCACCGAGGCCGAGCTTCGCACTTGGACTTTTGCGGACGGCGCGCTCCAGCTCGGATTCGCCGAATTCCTCGCGGCGCCGGCTTCAGGTGCGAAGCCGTTGCTGCTTTGCGTGACTCGCCATCGCGACGCATTGCAGCGGCTGCTAGTCTCGATGCGAGGCGACGCGCCACTCGATGCTCAGCGCGCAAGTCTTCTGATTGGTATTCGCGAAAAGCATCCGGGAGAAAAAATTGTCGCCTTCGCGCAATATGCGGCTACAGTGGCGATGCTTTTTCGAAAACTGTTGCGGACCGGAGGCATCGCGATGCTCACCGCACGAGGCGCAATGGTCGCAGGCGGAAAGATGCCGAGACAGCAAGCTCTTGCGCGCTTTGCACCGCAAGCGTCGGGTGCGAGACGCCCCCCACGCGGCGAAGAAATAGATGTCCTCCTCACCACCGACCTGCTCAGCGAGGGCGTAAACCTACAGGACGCAGGAGTGATCGTACACCTCGATCTTCCCTGGACAGCCGCTCGAATGGAGCAGCGCGTTGGAAGACTCGCGCGAATCGGATCTGTCCGCTCCAGCATTCAACCGTATCTAATTTCACCGCCACCGAGCGCCGCGAAGCTTCTTGAAAGCGAAACGATTATCCAGCGCAAATGGAGCGTGGCGCGTCGCGCCGTAGGCTCTGCTAGTTCTCCTCCTGTACCATCTCATCATCGCGGACAGACCTTTCGGGAAAGTCCGGCGCAACTTCTTGAGACATTGCGCGAAGTCCTCGAAGCCTGGCGCGGTTGTGCTGCGGACTGCTCCGAGATGGTTATAGCGTGCGTCGCGAGTGAGAATTCAGGATTCGTCGCCGCGATAGCCGTTCACGGCGCGAGGAAGCTCGTCGTGGATATCGATGATCGAGTATCTGCGGATATCGAAGCCCAAATCGCTGCGTGTCGGCTCGCGATCGGGCCGGACGTCGAAGCACTCCCTGGAGATTCCACGCAAGCCGTTGCGAGGCTCGGGCTCTGGTTCGAACGCGAGCTCGCGTCGTCGCTGGCAGGCACCGCGTCCTCGACGCTTCGCCGAAAACGCCTCCTGAATCGTATCGACCGTGCGATCGAAGACGCGCCCCCACATTCCCGGACGAGCCGGCTCGCCCTCGCTACTCGGGCGAGACGAGTCGTTGCCTCGCAACATAGCGGCGCCGTGGAAACAGAGCTCGAGGCACTGACACATTCGGATTTGCAAAGCGAAGAGTGGCTCGCGGCGGTGGCGCATCTCGGGGCAGAAAAATACTGCGCCGACACCGAACAAGCCGGATCATCTCAGCCTTCGCCCGAAGTTGGCGACCGCGGCTTCATCGTGCACGCAATCCTGCTGCTACGCACTCAATCGTCCGACTGAGTCCTACGTCGCCCTTTCTCCAACCGGTTGTATTTCTTGAGAACTGCGCGCAATCGGTCGTGCGGCAACGCGAAAACTTTTACTCCGCTGGCTCCGGTCATCGTCTCGGCAGCTACCATTGCATTCACTATCGCTTCTTCCGTCGCCCGTACCGTCGCGTAGAAAAGCGGATCGAGTCGCCCATTTGGAAGCATCTCGATCGAGCGAACGCCTTTCTTAGCGCCAGCATGCAGGTTAGCGGTGGAGAACGCCACCATCAAATCCCCCGAGCCGTTCTCGGCGTGCCCGCCACTCCGCCCAACACCAAGCCCAGCTCGCACAGCGAGCTTCCGAAGTTGATGCGGCAAGAGTGGCGCATCGGTCGCGACCACGACGATGATCGAGCCCATCCCACCCCGGCGCCCGCTCTCGGATTTTCCGGCACTATCCGCACACCGCGGCAGTTCTCCGGTAAATTCATGCGCGAGCTTCGGATCGCTCACGCAGGGCATGAGATCGCTGATTTCGCGACCAACTGGAACGCCCGCAATCCGGAGCTCGCTTCTCTGCCCCATGTTTGCCTGCACCAGCACGCCAACTGTGTAGTCGCCATCCTTTGCGTCGAGCTTGCGCGACGAAGTTCCAATCCCACCCTTGAAGTCGAAGCATACCATTCCGGTGCCGCCGCCCACCGACCCTTCGCTCACTGCGCCACTTCTCGCTCCTTCGAGTGCACTCTCGACGTGCTTAGCCTTCACGTGGAAACCGTCCACATCATTCAATAAGCCGTCGTAGGTCTCGGTGACTACCGGCAGGCCCCACGGCTGCGCGCTCGGACGCCGCGCCAGCCACCCCACTACCGCGTCTCGCACCACCCCGACGCTGTGCGTGTTGGTGATGCTGATCGGCCCCTCGAGAAATCCGGATTCCTCGATCCACGCAGTACCCGTCATCTCGCCGTTGCCATTCAGCGAGAACCATCCAGCGAACACCGGATCCATCAGATCTCGCCCTCGCGGCAGGATCGCTGTCACTCCAGTTCTGACTGGACCGTTACCTACGACAAGCTTTCCTTCGCCCGAGATAAGTGTTACATGACCGACTTCGACGCCGGCGACATCCGTTATCGCGTTGAGAGCGCCGGGCGTCCCATCGAACGGGACGCCAAGGTCACGAGCGCGCGGCTTGATCGGAATTCCCCAGGAGAATCACCCAACCGTCCGCTTCATGAACGACCTCATGCCCAGCGCCCAGAACAGGATCGTGATGATTACCAGCGCGACTATCACCAACGGCAGTGGCATGTGCGGCGCCGCGGGCGTCAATGATGCGCGCATTCCTTCCGCGACATACACCAGCGGATTGATCAACACCGCGTATTTCATGATCGGCACCGCGCTCAAGCCCTGCCACGGGTAGTACGCGCATCCAAAGAAGATCATCGGCGCGAGAATCACCCCGAACATCAAACCGATCTGCTGCGGCTGGATTGCCGTACCCAGGAAAAGTCCGAGCGACGAGAACGCAGCCGCCCCGAGTACGGTTATCAGCAACACATCTCCAATGTGTGCGAAGCTGAGATTTGGAATTGGGCCCATTATCAGACGCGCCATCGGCAGCACGAAAAGCGCCGACACCAGTCCCTGCAGCACTCCGGAAACGATCTTCTCCGCGGCCACCAACCAGATCGGAACCGGAGCCAAAAGACGGTCCTCGATCTCCTTCGTCCATCCAAACTCCTGAACCATCGGCAGCGCGACGGATTGAATGCTCGAAAATGTC
>CADDZN010000257.1 GCA_902812375.1 bacterium
CCCCGAGCCCACACCCTGAGCTCTTTGTAGCTCATGAAATTCTTTTCCCCTTCGGGGAAGCGATAATACGCCTCGGCGCGGTCGAGTGGCGCGAGGTCAGTCGCGAGCAGTCGCAGCGAACGCTCGTTGACCTGCACGCGGCCAGGTTGATACGCGACCGTCTTGCTGGTCGGAGCATTGGTGACGCCCGGCGGGGAAACGTAAGATGTTCCGCTGTTCCGGGGGTTCACGTCCTGAGTACCGATCACGACTGATTGGACGGTTCCGAAGGTGGTTTGATCGCCGGCGATGCCGTGCAGAGTGCGATCGCTCACCTTGAGCCAGGGTGCGCCCGTGAGTCGGAGACGAGCGAGAGGAACAGTGCTGAACTCATTGTCGCCGAGGCCGCTGCCCGAGATCATGGTGATGCGGAGTGCACGCGCCCGCCGCAACAAGGGACGTCCGAGCGAGTCATCCGGCGTGTGAAATGGGACGCGGAACAGAACCCAACAAACGTTATCGCGGGGCAAACGCGGCTGACCCGCCAATTGGGGCGGCTCACCGCACTTTCCGATGCGCGTCCACTTTTTCTGATCGGCAAGGTTCACGATGTAGCGCTGCCATTGCTCCTGGTTCCGGTCAGCGGTCGTGAGATTCAGAACGTTGTCGGCGTCGATGTCTTCGTCGTCGAGGCGATTGTTGTTGACCGTGCAATTGGTTCTGGAGTCGCCAAGAAGCTGAAGAACGCCGTAGCCTCCTCTGCAGGTGCGCGCGAAGTGAGCGGTGTCGATCTTTCGCGCTCCCGCCAGCGTGTCGTAGACAACAATGAGAGTATCGACCACATCTCCAGCAAGACCGGTGTCGTTGATTCCGGCATTGAACGCGCGCGAGAAGGGATCGCGCTCACTGTTCAGGGTATCGAGGCCCTGGATTCTTTTGCCGCGATAAGTCGTGTCGCGCGTTCCCGCAGTTGCTCCATTGGTGACGAAGAGCGTATCGGGACCGAAGGTTACCGAATTCTCCGATATGTCTCCGAAATCAAAAACGAGCGTCGGATTCTTGGAGACCTGGGTGATCGGAATCTGTGCCCAGAACTCGAGATTTTCCGCGTGCGAGATGTCGGTGCCGCTCGCCCCAAGAACCGTCCGTACAGAGCGCCACCGCGGACCTGCCAGCGTATTCGCAATCGTCCAGCGAAAACCAGTGCCCGCGTTATCAACCTGGCCGCCAACAGACAGTGGGTAAAGTGTCAGCCACAGGAGCTGCTCGGGACCGGTGATTCCGGCCCCGACCTGCGACACCAGGGTGTCGATCTGGTCGATGCGGTAACGCACCGCCTTGCGATCCGCGTTGACGCCGTTCGTCTGCCACGCGAGTGTCGTCGCTCGGGACAGATCGAAGACCCCGGTACCGAATCGCGCGGGGACTGCGGTGCCGAGCGCCGGTTGGCTACTGAAATACCACACCGGATCATTGAGCGGAATCGTGAGCCCGCCTTCTCCCTCGAATGATTCGAGGTACGCCTGCTGCGATGCGTTGGTCTCCGGCCGACTCGCCGCGATCTCCGCGGAGACGCCGATGCGCGAAGGAGCATTCGTCGCGCCGAACGGCAGCTTCGAAACCAGAGTCGTGAGCGGCGACGCATCAAAGCTGAACAACGCGCTCATACCGGCGACCAGCGAAGCACTCGGCTCGAAGCCAAGCGGCGGGCGCGTGAAGTTGGTGCGCTGGCTCTGGGAGATGGCCGTGAAATTGATCTCGCCGTTGTCGAGAGGCAGCTCGGCGGTCGCGCCGAAGATGGAAGTTGGAGTCTCCTCGAAAACCGGGTTCTCCTCGTACTGAACGGTGACCTGGCGTGGCCGCGGAAATAGTGTGTCGGGGCGGTTGAAGGACACGCGTCCGAGGTCGTAGTCGACCGAATAGTCGGTGCCGCGCGTCAACGGAATGCCGTCGACGAGAAGTCTCTCGGAGTTCGGGCGAATCTGAACGGTACCGAGCATCAGAGCACCAGCTTCACCGCTGCCTTCCGCCTGATAGCGGACCCTGATGTGATACACGGCCTCGGGTCGCTGGGACGAACGTACGTACTCCGGTGGCGTCGTGTAAATAGTGTCGTTCGCGGGATTCCCCGCAGTCGCGAGACCGCTCGACGCAAACGGTTTCGCCGACGGAAAGATGAGAAACTGATCGCGAATCGTGCGCGAGCCGGGCGAGCCGAGACTGAGCTCGAAGTTCGGATCGCTCGGTCGAGGCCAGAGGCGATTCTCCAGATCGAAGCTGGAGCTGTTGGTCGCTTGCGCCAGGCCGAACAGTTTGAGGTAGGTGTCCGCACCTCCGGCGACGGGCTTCTCCTGATCTTCGCTGCTGCCGGTCACGATCTTGAGTGTGACACTCTGTCGACGAACATCGGAGCCGCCTATACGATAGACGCTTCTGATCTCTCTATCGAACGCGGGTTGACCGGGCTGTACGTCCGGATCCCAAATGAGATTCGCGAACTGCTCCCGCGACGGTGTGAAAGTAAGGTCAGGTGTGCCGCCCGTTGACGTGTAAGTTGTGTCGCGCCCGTTGATGCGAACGCGATAGGCGACGACGAGACGCTCGTTGTTGAGTGAGAGCGGACGCACGAGCGCGATCCACAAGAGAGACGGATCCGTGTAGTAGTCGACGCCTTCGCGGAGATACTCGTACACCTGCCCGCGGCGTGAGCGTGAGTCTCCGATAAGCCGGAACTGTGGCCCACTCGGATTCGGCGGCTGGCCTCCGATTAGCAGTCGGTACAGGAAGATCTTTGTCGGACGCAGCGTATCGGGCAGTGATGCCGAGAGCGCGGCCATCTTCCGGGTGTCGAGGATGTCGATGTTCGGATACGCGCTGCCGAAGAGACGCGGGTCGACCGTGAAGAAGAATCGTCGAGGCTCGAACTGGTAGTCCTCGATCTTTCGATCGATTGCCTGTAGCGTGCGGTCTCCAACGGTGAAGACGTGATCGCGCACGATATTCCCTTTCTGCTGCGCGAAGATTGTCTTGAGGCGCATGGAGCCGAGCTTCATCACGCCCTGAATTCCATAGTTGCCGCTCGGAATTCCGGCCGTGATGTAACGTGACGCGGGCGGTTGGAAGGTGACGTTTCCAACCTCGAGGCGTTGGATGAGATCGTTTCCCTTTCCCTCGTAGTAGACGGAGATGTTGTTCGAGGCATCGAACTCGCGCTGGGTGTCATAGTCGAGATTGACGTGGACGCGGTCGGCCACCGTTCCACCCGACTTTGCCGCGAACTGAAAATCCACGAGCGGCTCGAACGCGCTACGGCAGTTGGCGCTCGGGTCGAAGAAGAATGGGGACGAGCAAAGGGCGCTCTGATTCTTTTCGGCCCGGAACTCGAGTCGTCCATCCAGTTGAAGTCCCAGGTCGGCGTACTCTCCGAGAATCGGAACCGGCTTCGTGTTCACGGGTGGTTTGGGCTTGAGCGGCAAGTCACCCGGATACGAGGGAGTTGCTGCCGATGTCGCGAAATTGCTCGTCGCTACCTGACCCCACACCGCCTCGAGAATGGTGCGCATGTTTTGCTGGAACGCTGTCGCGCGGGCAGCCTCGATCTGTGCCTGTGCTTTGCGAAAAGATTCCCGGTCGCCGATCGCAATGATCGACGGGAGAGTGAGTGGCAGGGTGTCACGGCCCAGTCGCAACCGGATGCCGGGAGTGCCGGGAACGCCGCTAGGAGGGGAGACCGGCTGGGCTGGCGGGTTGATGCGAGTGGTGTCGACAGGGTTTTGCGCGCGCGCGGTTGAGCTGTATGCGGCGAGCGCCAACAATGCGCTGATCGCGAGCGTGAACAGGCGTAAGCGTCGCTCCGTCGAGTGCGCGGAACTCGTTGTCTGCGTGTCGCTTACCCACGAGCGCACGGTATATTTCACTCTGTGAAGATACTGCACCGCTACGTTCTTAAGGAACATCTGGGGCCGCTCACATTTGCCCTTACAGCGCTCACTTCGATCCTGCTATTGCAGTACATCGGGAAGCATTTCGGTGAGCTGGTGGGCAAGGGCCTTCCGACGCTCGTCATCGCCGAGTTCTTTGGGCTATCCGTGCCGCTCACGGTGGCGCTGACCCTGCCGATGGCCGTTCTCGTTGCGACCCTGTACGCTTTTAGTCGACTCGCTGCCGAGAACGAGATCACTGCCCTCAAGGCGAGCGGAGTGAGCCTCGTTTCAGTGATCAAGCCGGTTTTGTGGGCAGCACTTGCCATCACGCTGATTATGGTCGGGTTCAACGATCAGGTCCTTCCGAGATCCAACCACAAGTTGGCGACGCTGCAGCGCGACATAGCGCAGAAAAAGCCGACGTTCGGTTTGCGCGAGCAGGTGATCAACGAAGTGAGCCCGGGAAAATTCTATCTTCGCGCCGGGCACCTCGACGAAGCGACGAACTTGATGCGGGAAGTAACCATCTACGACATGTCTGATCCAACGCGCCGGCGGACCATCTACGCCGACCGCGGCAACATGAGCATGAGCAAGGGCATGACAGATCTGGAGCTCATGCTCTACAACGGCAATATGCAGGATGTTCCGACCGCGAATCCCGACGAGCTCCAGCGTCTCTACTTCGACACCACTCTCATTCGAGTTCGCGGAGTCGGTAACCAGTTCCGGAAAACGACGAACGATTCCTATAAAAGCGACCGTGAGATGACCGTTTGCGAGATGCAAGCGGCCGAGGATCGGGCGCGCCGCGAGCACGATGAGGCGCGCCGGCAATTCCAGGCTGGATTCACCATACTTCGCAAAGGCAAGGTGAAGTTGAGTAAAGCAATCATGGAGGAGAATCCAAACGCGCCCTGGGATATTGGACTCGGACGTCTGTACTGCAAGGCGATAGCGC
>CADDZN010000258.1 GCA_902812375.1 bacterium
GGTCAGCTCGTCGAGCTTGTCAGCGCTCTCGATGAGGCCACGATTGACGTAGACGTAGCCGCCAGGGAGCGCGAATGCGTTTACCTGTTTGCTGTTTACGACGTAGAAATGCCAGTCGAGATCCGCGCGGCTTGTCTTCTTTGCGATGGATTCGCCAAGCGTCTGGATGTAGCTCGCTATCGCGGGGTCCGTGACAATGGGAAGCTGCGCGTTGATCTCTTCCGCATTTTGTCTCCCGATCTCGACCTCCTGATCCTGCGAGACCGAGCACGAAACAAGGGCGATAAGGGTCGGAAGAAAGCAGAAGCGGTTCATCACAGCCGCGGTTTTGGGAGTAGATTGAGGGGGCAAGACGTATTCCAGTCAGCCAGCCTTGTTCTTGCGTAAAAGTCACACCTGTCGGTCCGGATGTTCTCCAAAATAGTTGTTGAGGCGAGGTTCCAGCGCGTGCAAATCCTGACGAGACTCCGCGCAGCCGCAGATTGGCGGATGGCCATCCTGGTGCTGGCGATGGTCTCTCTCCTCGTCCCAGTCATCGCTCCGTCCGGATTCTTTTTCCCGTACGTATTTCCGCGGAACATTTTCTTCCGGGCACTCGTCGAAACCGGAACGCTCGTCCTGGTGTGGGCTCTCTGCTTCGGGGATGACGAGTTGGACCTCCGCTTCGAGCCGATTTTCTGGGCGGTTGTCGCATTTGTCGCGGCAGGATTAGTGTCGGCGCTCTTCTCTCCCGCTCGCGATCACAGCCTGTTCGGAGATTTCGAGCGCATGGGCGGTGTGTGGGCGTGGCTGCACCTCGCCCTTTTCTTTTTGCTGTTGCGCGCGCTCCGGGATCGCGAGTGGGAATGGGTTCTCAATTCTGCTCTCGCAGTGAGCGTTTTCGTGAGCGCGGATGCGATCTGGGAGCATGTTCAGTTCATGTCGGCTGCGCGCGCGACTGACACCATGCTATCGGCAAGCGCAGCGACAGTAGGCAACTCCGGCCTTCTTGCGGCGTACTTGTTGTTCGCGCTCGGCATCGCCGGATATCTAGCAACGACGAGTACACGGTTGCGACCCGTCTATCTGGGCGCGGCTCTGGTCAATTCGTTCGGCCTCGTGTACGCGGAGAACAGGAGCTCAGTGATTGGGCTGGTAGTTGGAGCCTTGGCAGGGTCGATCCTATTTACAATACTTCATACCAGGAAGAGACGGTGGCTTGCTCCGAGCATCGCTGGCGGCGTTGCATTCGTGGTATTCGTCGGGGCTGCCGTGATCAGGGTGTTTCCATCGAGTCCGCTCGTTCGCGTGACGCCGACTGTCGTACAACGTCTTGCGCTGTCGAATCCCAGTGGAGTGGACGAATCTCGACTCGTTCAATGGAGTGCCGCCGTCGCGGGCTTTGCCGACCGGCCCCTCCTCGGATACGGCCCCGAGAATTACAACCTCGTCTGGTCGGCGCACTTCAATCCGGCGATCTATCATCTCGACACAGACATCTACGATCGAACCCACAACCAGTACCTTGAAATTCTGGCGACAGGTGGGCTGCTGGGCATCCTCACCTTCGCCGGCATCTGGCTCGCGATCGGCGTGACGCTCGCCCGTGCGTATCGGGACGATCGACTCTCCGCCGGCTCGCTGGCGGTTCTCGCCGGATTACAGGTCGCTTACGCGATCTATCTGTTTTTTTGGTTCTTCGATCTGAATTCGACGATGCTCTGGATTCTTGTCGGAGCGCTGATGGCGTCTCGTGAGAATGCACGAGGTATCGTCCATCCCGCGATGCCCAAGCGCGGGCGGGAGAAGCGAATTCCGATTGCGATCGCTTTTGCATCCGCGGTCTTTGTTGCTTTTTCGATTTATGCTGAAGGCTACTTGCCGACGCGCGCGAATCTCGCGCTGGCTCGCCTCGATTCCACGCCCGCGTCGCTGAACAGCTCCGTGGACGCACTCAGCACGCTGGCGAGTAGTCGTGTTCATGAGTCCGCACACACGCCGTTCTTGATGTCCGAGTATCTCGACATGCTCAGGCCAAAATTCGCGACAATGCGACGCAACCCGTCCGAACGGCGGATACTGGGATCCGCCTTCGCTAATACACTCGCGACCTTCAGGCGGGAAATCCACCGCGACACGTTGAACGACCGGCTCTACACCCACGAAGCCAGCGTGCTGCTGGATGCAGCGCGCTTTTACAACTCCCGTGAGTACGTAGACAGTGCGATCGCAGTCCTTCATAAGGCAATCGAGCTGAGCCCGCGACGCATACAGCCGAGAATGCTGTTGGCGACGCTGTACATGGAGGACCGCAATTTCGATGGCGCCAAAACAGTGCTCGCTGACGCGATTCGCGTCGACCCGGATGTCGGCGAGGCACGTTACAGGATGGCCGAGTATTACCTGCGCTTCGGACAAACCGATTCAGCGTTCGAGATGCTGAACAGCTCTCTTCGCCACAGATATGTGGGTGCTCCGGAAACATATCTCGCGGTGGGAAAACGCCTCGAGTTTTCGCGGCGTGCGACCGAGGCAGCGGATTTGTACACGAGCTATCTCGAGGCGAAGTACACCAAGGCCGTTTGGGATGGCCCTGGTACGGTCGCCCGGGTCGTCCCCGCCGCCGACGTCGCGGTCGCCGCACACCTCCCACTCTTGTACGCGCGGGCGCAGGAGAGCGAGCTTGCGATCAAGACCGCCGCCGCGCTCTCGGCTTTTGATTCGACGCGAACAGATTTGGTCGAGCAGTTCGTGACAGATCTGGGATCGCGTCGGCGCTCCCGCTGGATCGCAAAGAACTCATTGCTTCCATGTGGCGCCGCAGGCGCGTCACGATCGACTTTACCCGACAAGCTTGGCGCTTGCGGGATTTTC
Source organism: bacterium (assembly GCA_902812375.1). GTDB lineage: Bacteria > Gemmatimonadota > Gemmatimonadetes > Gemmatimonadales > Gemmatimonadaceae > UBA4720. The sequence continues at coordinate 2,854 of CADDZN010000258.1, forward strand.
CGCAAGAAACTCTAGGCGGAGTGAACCGCAGCCGGCTGGGGTCTTACGCCGGCACGATGAATTCTCAGCGCGGCGATGCGTCGCCCATCCATAGCGACAACTTCCATTTCGCCGCCCGGGATCGGGATACGGTCGCCCATCCGGGGTAATCTGCCGAGTTTGGCGAATGCGTAACCCCCAAGGGTGGTCCAATCTCCCTCCGGGATCTGAACGCGGTAATCGGATCGCACATCAATGAGTGATAGCGATCCGGCGAGCTCGAGCACTCCGTCGGTCACGACCGATTCGCGCGAGGCAAAGTCGTATTCGTCTGCAATGTCGCCGACGACCTCCTCGACGAGATCTTCCATCGTGACGATTCCAGCGGTGCCGCCGTACTCGTCGAGCACGACGGCCATATGCGCGCGCGTTTTTCGCAGGTCATCGAGGACGCGTTCGGCCGGTCTGCTGTCCGGAACGTACATAGGCTCGCGCACGAAATCGGCGAGGTTGAATGGCGCGTCGCCTGAGTGGAGCCACAGGTCTTTTGCGAGAAAAACTCCGACGACATCATCGAGCGAATCGCGGTAAACAGGATAGCGAGAATAGCGCTCGCGCCTCAACACCGCCCACACTTCCTCCTCAGTCGACTCGATGTCCAGAGCAACCACGTCTGTTCGCGGCCGCATCACATCACGCGCTTTCTTTTCGTGGAAATCGAGCACACCCGCGAGCATCGCGCGGTCCGAATCGTCGAGCGTTCCGCGCGCGTGAGCCTGCATCACCATGAAGCGGATCTCTTCGGGGCTATGGCCCTCTTCGTCGCTCGCCGGCTCGACCCCGAGGAGCGCGAGGAGTCCGTTTGCGGCGCCGTTGAAGACCCAGATAAAAGGCGACATGATGCGCGAGAAAACGAGCAGTGGACGAGTGACTGCCCTGGCTGTTCTCTCAGGACTCGCCAGCGCGACGGATTTTGGCGTCAGCTCCCCCAGAACGATGTGCAGGAAGGTGAGAAGCACAAAGGCAACCGGCACCGCGGCCACGTGGCTTGCTGTCGGTGAGGGATTGAGCCCAATGGTTCTGAAAAGCGAATCGAAGAGGTGCGCCAGTGCGGGCTCGCCGATCCAGCCAAGAGCGAGCGAGGCTACGGTGATGCCAAGCTGGGTGGCGGCGATGTAGCGGTCGAGATGCTGGAGAGCTGCCTGGACCGTCCGTGCTCCGCGATCTCCGCGGCCGATCATCTCGTCGATCTTGCTCCGCCTCGCGGCAACCAGCGAGAACTCGGCCGCGACGAAAAAAGCGTTTAGCGCGACCAGTCCCAGCACAGCCACCAAGCTGCTGAGGGCCGCGCTCATAGATGGAGGATCGGCGGCATCCACAGCAAGGAGTCCAAGGACCATATCGTGTAATCTATATAGTAGTAGAGACTTAGGAGTCGGTCGGAGCGTCTATTTGCCGGGGATACCGTATCCCCGCATTTCGAACCCTTGCTACCGGCTGTGCTGCAAACTTCTCTCGTCTCTGTCCCCGCCCTGGGTCCTCACATTGCTCCGCGGAGCGGTAGGGAACGGGTTCTCCACGTTCTGTACCTGGGCCGATTCTCTCTGGCGACCGCGATTTTCATCGCGGCGATCGTCGTCTGGCGGGCTGCTGATACCAGCGCGACGCTCATTGCAACCCTCGCATTCGTCGCGACACTGATTTTCACGGGCGCATCGCTCGTGTACAGCGAGCAAAGAAAAGCGGAGCCCGGCGACACCTTCTTCTACGTGCAGGTGCTGTTCGATCTGCTGCTCGTCACCACCGTCGTACACCTGACGCAGGCTGGCACACCGTCCCAACTCGCCCCTCTCTACATCCTCGTCATCGCCGTTAGTGCCTTGGTGCTGCCGTCCGCCGGCGTTCTGTTGGTGGCCGCTCTTGGCGATGTGCTCTACTTCTCCATTACGATTCTGGATCAGGCCT
>CADDZN010000259.1 GCA_902812375.1 bacterium
GGGAAGCGGGAAGCGGGATGCGGGATGCGGGATGCGGGAGGAGTTGTTAGGTCACGACTCCCGGACTTACCCCTCTGGCGCTGTAGCAACTGCCTGTGCTACGAATGCCAATAGTAGAGTCCCGACGTCGTAACCTGACAAACTGACATCTAACCGACTTGGAGCTCTCGCCCGTTCAGTTGCTTTTAAACTCTGGAAGCGCCGAGATATCAGACAAAACTATCGAGCGTAAGTAACCCATTTGGCCATCTCCCTGATCGTCGGCCGCTTCCCGTACATCAACAGTCCTACCCGGTAGATCCGTGATGCGAGCCACAGCGCCGCAATGCATCCAAGCGCCAACAGCCCAAGGCTGGCGCCAAGCTCGGTCGCGGGAACGCCCGTAACCGCCATCCGAATCGGCATGATGATCGGCGACGACACCGGCACCAGCGACAGTACCTTCGCCGTCGTGCCGGTCGGGTTGAGCAGTACTGGCTGAATGAAAACCGCCGTGCTCACGATCATGATCATGAGTGGACTCGCTGCCTGCCTCGCCTCCGCCTCGCTGTTCACCGTCGATCCGACCGCTGCGTAAAGCGCTGAATAGAAAATGAAGCCGAGGAGAAAGAAAAGCAGAAAGATGATCCCCGCTCCGAGGGAAATATCAGGCAGCGAGAAATTCACTGGCGCCGCGCCAAATCGCGCCATGATCGGCGACCGCAGCTTGAGTAGGATATAAGTCGTCACGATCCAGAGCACCTGCTGCGTGAGCCCGACCGCGCCGACTCCAAGAACTTTCCCGGCAAGAAGCGTATCCGTCGGCACGCTCGACATCACGACCTCCGCCACCCGCGTCGTTTTCTCCTCGAGCACGCCGCTCATGATCGTCTGTCCGTAAATCACAATCGAGAGATAGAGAAGGAACCCGATGGCGAAACCAAACAACACGCTCGCCATCCCCGATCCCGCGCGACCCTTCTCCGTGATCCGCTCGGCGCTGAAATCGAGCGGGATGAACGTGATCTCCTTCATGCGGGCGTTATCCAACCCGACAGTCTGAAGGCGCGAGGCCAGAATGGTTTCACGGATGGCGCTCTTGATGCGCTCCATGTCAGCGAGCGAAGTGGCGTTCCGGCCAGCATAGCGTGCGGCTTCGCCAGCCAGCGTCTGCTGATCGACTACTACGTACCCATTCTTCTCGTTTTTCATTACCCGCCGCGTTGCGACACTCTCCGCTTCGGTAAGATCACCTGGGAGAACTATCTGGACCTCCGGCATTCTGCCCGTGGCCGTGCTGTCGCCGGCGATGTTGACGGCGAGACGATGCCCAAAGCCGGTCTGCGTCGCGTCGAGAATCACGACGTTGTAGATGTCGCTCGTCGCCTTGCTCCGCGACGCCAGCCACGCCGGAACGATGATGATGGCGCTGAAAAAAATCGGCCCGAAAAACGTCGCTATCAAAAACCACTTCGACCGCACGCGCTCGAGGTATTCACGCTTGATGACCGCCCAGAGTTTAGCCATTACCGGTCAATCCCTCCTCGACCGCTGTGGCGCCGACCTTCTCCAGGAAAATCTGGTGAAGCGACGGCTGGATCATCTCGAAGCGTTGCACTGACGCGCCCGACCCCACAATGCGCCGCAGCAGCATCTGCGGATCCGATCCGTCCGCCATCTCTATCTCGAAGAAACGGTTGGAATCGTCGACACGCTTCACGAGCGAGTGGTCACTCAGAATTGCCGCGACTTTCTGCAGGTCGCCTCCCTCGATGGCGAGCGCAATGTTTCTCTGTCCGTGCTCTTCCTTCACATCCGTGATCGCGCCGTCGAGCACTTTCTCGCCGCGAGCGATAATGCACACCGAATCGCACAATCGCTCGGCGTTATCCATCAGGTGCGTGCTGAAGATCACGGTCTTGCCACGCTTCTTGAGATCCACCACCGTGTCCTTGAGCGCCTGTGCATTGATCGGGTCGAGTCCGCTGAATGGCTCGTCGAGGATAACGAGGTCGGGATCGTGAAGCAGTGTTCCAATGAACTGCACCTTCTGCTGCATACCGCGTGATAGCTCGTCGATCTTCGAGAGACCCCAGTCTTTCTCGGGGGTTTTGAGCGAAAGACGCTCGAGCCATTCGTCTATGCGCCGATCGGCTTCGCTGCCACTAACCCCTTTGAGCTCGGCCAGGAACTTGAGAACCCGCCGCACCTGCATCTTACGATAGAGTCCGCGTTCTTCGGGGAGATAGCCGAGGCGCTCGGTGATCGCTCGATCGTTCGATGGACGCCCGAAGATATGGATCGCGCCCGAATCGGGCGCGATGATATTCAGAATCATTCGGATGGTCGTGGTTTTCCCCGCGCCATTCGGGCCGAGTAGGCCGTAAACGCTGCCCGAGGGAACACGAAGCGTAAGGTCGCGCACCGCCGTGTGCTCGGCATAGCGCTTCGTCGCGTTCACTATGTCGATCGCGTATTCGGTCATGTACACTTTGGGGTGTGTTGCGCGGGATCAAAATATAGTTGAAAGCCGATGACTGTTTCCGAGACGCTTCTCATTGCAATTGCCTTCGTCGCCGCGGCGGCGCTCTATTCGTCGGTTGGCCATGCCGGTGCCTCGGCGTATCTCGCGGTGATGGGACTGTTCAATTTCGCGCCGGCGGTGATGAAGCCAACCGCGCTGTCGCTCAACATCCTCGTGGCCGCGATCACGACGATCAGATTTTATCGCGCGGGCTTGTTCACGTGGTCACTCTATTGGCCTTTCGCGGTCGTGTCGGTTCCCGCCGCGTTTGTCGGAGGTGCCATGATGCTGCCGGCGCGCTGGTACAAAGTCGTGGTCGGAGTCGTGCTTCTTTACGCGGCCGTGTGGATGTTTCGCTCAGCCCTCAAGCCTATGACGAGAGAGACGCACCCACCACCGGTTTGGGCTGCGCTCGTTGCTGGCTTGGCGATCGGGTTTCTGTCGGGACTCACAGGAGTGGGAGGAGGAATATTCCTCAGCCCATTGCTCCTGTACATGGGATGGTCGGAGATACGGGCAACGTCTGGTGTCGCCGCGCCGTTCATTCTCGTCAATTCAATTGCCGGCCTGCTTGGACATCTCTCCAGCCTCGCGCAGGTGCCCGCGAACATTCCCATCTGGGCGATCGCTGTCGCGCTGGGTGGATGGCTCGGCGCAAGCTACGGAAGCAGAAGAGCGCCGCCACCGGTACTGCGGCAGCTTCTATCGCTTGTGCTTGTTATTGCGGGAGCGAAGCTCGTGCTCGGTGGGTGAGTGAGACGCGCTCCGGCCGTACCAGGTTGCGTCGAGCGTCAATAGATCGAGCGGGTTCACGGTAATCTTTCCGTAACGTGCCGCCCAATGTAAATGCGGACCAGTCACCCGGCCCGTCGAGCCAACGAGCCCGATAATTTGCCCGCGCGAAACGGTATCGCCTGTTGATACCAATGGTTTGCTCATGTGGAAATACGCGGTAACAATGCCGCCCCCGTGGTCGACATACACGACGTTACCCGCGAGAAAGAAATTGGCGACAAGTGCGACCACGCCGCGATTTGCGGCTCGGATCGGCTCTCCAACGGCGCCTCGAAAGTCAACGCCAAGATGCCGGCTCGTCAGTCGGCCGTTGAATAAGCGGCCTGATCCGAATTCGCTCGTGACAACCGATGTCCGCGGCCGGATGAAGGGCGCTGTCCACATTGGCGGAGAGTCATGAGCACGTTCACCTATTTCACGAGCTCGCGCGTTCTCCCGTGCGATTCTCGCGTCGATTGCAGGGTCGGGGCGCGTGAAACTGCTGTCGACACCAAGAGGCTGCGCAACCGGTGGCGGTACTTTCGGTAGCGCAAAATGCACCCGCACATTTTCCGTCTTGCCCGACGCGTGCGTGATTTCCGCACTTGCGACGAGGGTACCTTCCGTGTCGACGGGAACGCCACCGATCGCATGCCAGGCTGAAGAGCCCGCGGCGATGAAATGAAGTGGCTCGCCAGCCATTGTCCCGCGAACACCGACGATTTTATCGCCGCCCGAAGACGGGGCTCTCAGCGTCAATCGAACTATGGCTCCCGGTTCCGGATGTGCTGGAGCAATGACCAAACGCGGGGCTTGAGCCGATAGTGTCGATCCAAGAAGCAAACCTGCCGCTGCAACAATGCGCTGAAGTTTCACAGTCTACCCGTGTATCGAGAATGTCCGGCGAAGGCTAATGTATTGCGTACTCCGCAATCTTCTTGCGGGTTCCGAGTCATCGACCTTTGCAAATATCAGTCGACATGTCTGATCTTGACGGATTTGGAGGACACATGGGTCGCGACATCACAACGTTTGCTTTCTTGCTGAGCGTTGCGCACCCAGCTCACGCGCAGGTGAGAAGAGTCTCAGCGCCGATAAGCGACGTCGCCTACGAGATAACAGTGGATTCATCCGCCGTCGGAAGGCGACAGCTCGGCGTATCGATGTCGTTTCAGGTCGCGAGTAACGCTCCGGTTATTCTGGCACTGCCCGCCTGGTCGCCCGGACACTACACCCTTCTCTGGTTTGCTCGCCGGGTGTCGGGCTTCGCCGCACAATCCGACGGCGTTCCCCTCGACTGGCGGAAACTCGATTTCCAGACCTGGCAGATCACGCCTCGCTCGGCCGGCACCGCGCGCGTCACGTTCCAGTATCTCGCCGACGCGGTGGATCGCGCGGTTGCATGGACGGCGCCCAATTTCGCGTTTTTCAACGGCACGAACGTTTTTCTCTACCCTGTGGGGCGAGGGTTCGACTGGCCCGCTCGGGTGACCGTGCACACCGAGCC
>CADDZN010000260.1 GCA_902812375.1 bacterium
CGTCGACGTCGCTGGCGCGGATGGAAAGACCGAACAGTATCGCGCGAAGAACGTGATCATCGCGACGGGTTCGGTGCCGTTCGAGCTGCCGTTTCTGAAGTTCGACGAGAGGCGCGTGCTGTCGAATATCGGCGCGCTAAAGATCCCGGAGGTACCGAAACATCTACTGGTGATCGGCGGCGGAGTAATTGGGCTCGAGCTCGGCTCGGTGTGGCGGCGGCTCGGCGCCAGGGTGACAGTGGTGGAGTTGATGCCGACGATTCTTCCGGGCAACGACGAAGAGATCATCAAGGAAGCGGACAAGGTATTCCGGAAGCAGGGACTCGACATTCGAGTTGGTACCAAAGTCGTAGGAGCGAAACTCGAGGCGAACCGGATTCTGGTCGACGTGGAGAAGGACGGCGCGAGGGAGACGCTCGATGCGGATTACGTTCTGGTATCCGTCGGCCGGAAACCATCGCTTACTGGCATCGATGCGAAAGCGCTCGGCCTAAATCTTGGAGATCGTGGCGAGATTCTTGTTGACGCAGAGATGCGCACCAATTTGCCGAATGTGTATGCGATCGGTGACGCGGTTGGCGGCAAGCTTCTCGCGCACAAGGCGGAGGAGGAAGGTGTGGTCGCCACGGAAGTGATCGCTGGTCACAAGGTGCATATGGACTACAAGTCGATGCCATCCGTCGTGTACACCTGGCCCGAGATCGCGACGGTTGGATTGGCGGAGCACGAGGTGAAAGCGAGCGGTCGGAAATACAAGGTAGGAAAGTTTCCGTTCTCCGCGAACGGGCGTGCACGCACCGCTGGTGAGACCACCGGATTCGTCAAGTTCATTGCCGACGCGGAGACCGACGAGCTACTTGGCGCGCACATGATTGGCGCGAACGTGTCGGAGATGATCGAGGAGGCGGTGCTGGCGTTCGAGTTCCGCGGATCGTCGGAGGACATCGGGATCACAGTACACTCGCATCCCACGCTCTCGGAAGCTGTGAAGGAAGCCGCGCTCGGCGTGCTCGGCCGCTCGATACATATATAGTAGGGCGCCGCGCGTGCCGAACCCGATCATCAGACCGATGGTATTCGCGGATCGGAGCGGCGTCTTTCGGATTCTCGAGAACGCGGGGAATTTCACGCCGGCCGAAGTCGCGACGGCTCTGGAGCTGATCGACGAGTGGCTGGAGCTGGGTGAGCACAGTGGATACCTCACCTACGTCATGGAATCGGAGTCGGAGGATTCGCGCGAAGTTCTTGGATATGTTTGCTTCGGCCCGACGCCGCTCACGGAATCGACGTACGATTTGTACTGGATTGCGGTGGACAAATCGAAGCATCGCGGTGGAGTTGGGAAGCGGTTACTCAAATTCACCGAAGAAGAAGTGCTTCGCCGCGGTGGGAGATTGCTGCTGATCGAGACATCGTCGCAGGAGACGTACGGCGGGACGATTCAGTTTTACGAGCGGACGGGCTACGAGCTCGTCGGACGGGTGAAGGATTACTACAAGGTCGGCGACGACAAGCTGATTTTTGCGAAGCGGCTCGACGTATTCCCCTCACCACACGTGCGCCCCGCCGATGAGAACCGCCTCGAGCGTTCGCCAAGTGCGTAGGATATTGCGCCTGGGCGCCAGTGGACCGCGACTGGCCGAATGCACGAGTCTGCGCGTGAAAGACATCGACTTCGATCGAGAACGAGCGCGTGCGCAATTCGAGAGGGATTTGCGTGCGGGAGTGATGGGTTCGCCTGTTCCGGGCGCGCTCGAGCGGAAGATTCCGAGCTCAGAGCGTGATCGGCGCTGGCAGTGCGCGCGAGCGGCGTGTCCAAACGCGCCTCGGCCCATTCACTCCGTCATTCTTTCGCGACGCATCTTCTCGAGTCCGGAGCAGACATCCGGACGATTCAGGAGTTACTGGGCCACGAGAGTCTCAGGGCGACGATGATTTACACGCATGTGCTGAACAAGGGTGGCTTGGGAGTGGTGAGTCCAGCGGACAGGCTCTAATCCGATTCTGGTAAGCGTGGGAGCGGCGGGGTATGTCCTTTCTGGTCCTGCGACCCTTCCCTCGTTTCAACGTTTCTTATATTGCGAGTTCCTTGCAGCATAAGAGCACACCATCGGCTTGGCTCCCTACGGCAAGCGCTTGCATTCGAATGGCTTAACAGTGGGCGTTATGTGTGCCGTGCGCTCTTATTCTGCAGGCTCGTTGCAAGGTTTGCGTTTTCTCCGCAGTATAAGAAGCCAGTACAATTACCAGTTAGCCAGACGAGCCTCGCCATTCGCGAATAGCTTTATTCGTGGACTTTGAGATCTTGGATCGTCTCTCTGATACAGAAACGATCGCGGTCGGCAATCGAATCAGAGAGGTCAGGCGCCTACAGCGCACTTATGGTCGCGGACGCTGGCGGAAACGCAAAGGTGTTGCTAGGGTAAGACTAGAGGACGGCTCGGTGCGCCGAGCAGAACTTCACTGGTACGAAGCAACTGGGCTCGGCAGACATGAGTACAAAATCAAACGCTACCTCGACTAAGTCCCGACGTTCCAGAAAATCAGGTGCGAAGCGAGCTCGGAGCATCGTGCTCTGTCTCCGGAATAGCGGCTACGAGGTCTCACTCGAGCCGCGAAAGATCTACGAAGTTCTTCCTGATGCCGACGCAGCCTCGCACAACCAGCTTAGAGTGATTGATGAATCGGGCGAGGATTATCTCTACCCGGCCTCACTGTTTGCTCCTATCGCCCTTCCCCAGTCGCTGCGTCGAGCTGTTCTCGCCGCTGGCTAACGATTGTTGCAGGAGACGAGCGCGTGATAGTCGTTGTGCGAGCAGCGCCTACCTCTATATGATCAACATCCTCGGTGCCGCGGACTGGAGCTGAGCGCCGACGTTAGCCACCGCCCGAAGACAGTTTCCGCTTCTGACGGTCGGTGAGTTCGGCTTGGGCGGTACGCCCGCGGGCGTCTGGCAATGTTCGCATTTCTGCTCGCTTGGCAAGAGCGAGCGAACCAGACGCGCAGACCGCGCAAGCAACGACGAAGGTGGGGACGATCACGAACACATCCGCCGCGCCAAGCGACGCGGCTCTGGCGAAGACGGCCGATAACAGAAAACCGCTCAGCGCACCCCACCCCGCAAAGCGCGAAAACGTCATCTCATCAAGCGCGTGACGGCGCTCGAAGAGCGCGAGGAGCGCGGCGAATATCAACCCGGCGACGAAGCCGAGTAGGCCGAAGACGACAGGGAACGGGACGTCGGTATTGAAGCCAAACAGCCAACGCGGCACCATGCCCGCCGCAGCCCACGCTGCTGCCCAAGTGAAGCCCATCCCGATCGCACCGCCAATGCGTCGCAGCCACTTCCGCATGATCGCCTCCGATCTTCGCGCCGCGTGCGTAGCACGTCAACCCTGCACCCGGCGGAGCGCCAAGGACTTTGTGTTGCAAAGTATAACGCAGTGCGGCGAGATTCAAGAGCGCACGTCATCATCCCCCACACTATGTTAGAGTCGCTCGCAGCCGAGCTAGCGCGCATTAGGTGACGACAATCTCATAGCGAGGTCAGACTGTGCGAACTGGATTAGGACTGCGGACCGTTGCCAGCGGCGTTGCTTTCTTCGTCTGTACAGGCGAGGCGGCGATTAGCCAAGCCCCATCGCAGGCACGCCAGGATCGCTTGAACGACATCGCCGTCACTTTACACTCGGGCACCGTCGTTCGAATTCGGAACCTGGCCATCTTCCGGAGTCAGAACGGCAGTGCGCTCACTGTCTATATCGAGACACCGACGCCATCGACCGAGCCGAAGCGGCTTGCTCTAGAGGCGAAGGAAATTGCCGGACTCCAAATAAAGTCTCCGGCGCTTGCGACTCTTACCAGTGTGAGCGTTGCCGTGTGCCGCACCCATGCCTGCTTGATAATGCGGGAGAAGCCGGAGGAGACGTTTTCGTTTGTCCGTAAGTCGGACGGCTCCTTGGACGATAATGCGCAGCCGGACTCTTTCGCGCCGGACCGCCCATTCACGATCGGATCAGCCGCAGACTCCACGACACTGCCCGGTGGTAATGCTCTATTGATGCGAATTACCAGCATCTTCGTGGGCGAATGGCACGAACCGGTATGTGGGTCCGAACCGCCTCAAGGTGAGTCCATCTGGTTCGCGGGCGGGGACTTCTGCGAGTGGCTCACTCCGACGCGGGGGCGAATCGTGGCTCAGCGAGATGAGCAGCATCACGTACATGCCCTTATGGTGAAAAGCAAATCAACAACGAAGCGCACGCGCACGAGATTCTGGATTCTCTTGCGATCACTCTCCGATCTTTCGGGCTAAGGGAGCGAGAGTGCGCGCCGGGCTCTGAACGACTTCGCGTTAGTCGGCCGACACAGTCCCGGCCATATGCGTAAGCAATATTATTTTCGGTCTTCACCACGCGGCCTCCTCGCATGGGATGTCGATCGGCTCGTGCTTCTGTCGCGTGGGCTGCCCGTTCGCGCCGTGCCCTTGTCTGAGATCCGCGAGCTCGACACGCCGGTTTTCGGAGACGACGAGGCACCGACCTGGCGTGCGCTCGTTGCGCATATTCAGCTCGTCGACGCCGCTGACCTCGCATATCCGATCATTCTCGCGGCCAACGGCGACGTCATGGATGGAACGACATCGCCTTGCCAGGGCGCTCCGTGAAGGACGCGCAACGATTAGCGCAGTGCAGTTTGTCGAGGACCCGCCGCCGGATCATATCGGCTGCGGACCCGACGAGCTTCCGTATTGAGGGCCAGAGAT
>CADDZN010000261.1 GCA_902812375.1 bacterium
GGTCAGGGCGGCGGCGGTGCACGCGGCGAAGGCCAAGGCGGTCAGCGCGGTGGCAGAGGTCGTGAGGGAAAAGGTCGTGACCGCGAAGGCGGGCGCGGCGATGGTGGCAGCGAGCTCGTCGAGAACGTCATTGCGATCAACCGTGTCGCGAAGGTCGTGAAAGGCGGACGTCGCTTCTCCTTCAACGCGCTCGTCGCCGTTGGTGACGGTCAGGGCCGCGTTGGATTCGCCACCGGGAAGGCGAACGAAGTCTCCGAAGCTGTCCGTAAGGCGGTCGATGGCGCTCGTCGCAACATGGTGAGCATTCCGATGACGGGCGGAACGATTCCGCACGAGGTAGTCGGATGCCACGGTGCCGGAAAAGTTCTGATGAAGCCCGCAGCTCCTGGAGCCGGAGTAATCGCTGGTGGTGCCGTCCGCGCCATCATGGAATGCGCAGGCATCGCCGACATTCTCACGAAGAGCCTGGGCTCGACCAACCCGCACAACATGGTATTGGCCGCACTCGATGGACTTCAACAGCTCACGACCGTCGAGCAGATCGCTCGCGAGCGTGGACTCGAAGTGTCGAGCATTGGCTACCGCTCACGCGCGAAATCAAGGGAGGCTGTAGCACATGCCTAGAACACACGTGTGGTGGAACACTCGCGGTCCGAAGACGACCCCGAAAGAGACCATCACTGAAGGAAAAGTCAGAATCAAGCAGGTGAGAAGCGAGATCGGGCACTCCTGGAGGATGCGTCGCACACTCGAGGCTCTCGGACTCCGTCATCACCAGGATGAAGTCGTCAAGCAGGATTCACCGTCGCTTCGCGGACAGATCAAACACGTGCGTCATCTCGTTGAAGTGACGCCGGTAGAGGGATAACGAGTGGCTAACAAGACAACCACACCAGAAAAGATCGGCCTGCACAATCTCGTCGCGGCTCCCGGTTCACACCGGAATCGCAAGCGACTCGGTCGTGGCCCAGGCTCCGGAACCGGAAAGACCTCCGGTAAGGGACACAAGGGAATCAAGGCGCGGGCTGGGCATCACGGCCCCGGTGGCGGCAAGCCACAGTTCGAGGGCGGTCAGATGCCGCTCACGCGCCGTATACCGAAGCGCGGGTTCACGAATATCTTTCGGGTAGAGCATCAGGTCGTAAGTTTTGACGATCTTGCTCGCTTGCCCGAAGGCGCGGAAGTTACCGAGGAGACTCTTGCCGAAGCCGGACTGATTCGCAAAGGCAAGGGTCCCGCGAAACTTCTCGCGAATGGCGATGCGACGAAGGCGGTAACCGTGCGTGGAGTCAAAATGAGCGCGGGCGCCCGTCAGAAAATCGAAGCGGCCGGAGGCCGAGTAGAAGTCTAATGGCTCAATCAGCACCAGTAGCTGCAGTAAGCAACATCTACAACACCCCGGAGCTGCGTGACAAGATCATGTTCACGCTGCTCTGCCTGGTCATCTACAGGATCGGCTCGCACATAACCGCGCCAGGCATCGACGTAGTAGCGCTCACCGATTTCTTCAACAATCAGGGGAAGGGCGGGCTACTCGGTCTCTACGATCTCTTCGTCGGCGGCGGTCTGTCGCGCGCGACTGTGTTTGCACTCGGCATCATGCCGTACATCTCGGCCAGCATCTTCATTCAGATCGCCGGCGCGGTGGTTCCGACCGTCGAGAAGATGCAGAAGGACGAAGAAGGCAGAAAGCGCGTGACGCAGTGGACGCGCTACATCACCGTCGCCCTCGCGGTCGTGCAGGGCTGGGGATTCGCGCTCTTTACTTCGTCGCTCCAGAATGCGGTCGTCAATCCGGGATTCGGGTTCAAGCTTCAGATGGTGACGGTTCTCACCACCGGCGCAATCTTCGTCATGTGGCTCGGCGAGCAAATCACGGAGCGCGGACTTGGTAACGGCGCATCGCTGATCATTTTCTTCTCGATCATCGAGCGCTTCTGGCCTGGCATCTTCGGCACCCTCGGCTTCGTCAAAACTCAGGCGGTTGGGCCGTTCTCGCTCGTCATTCTCGGAATCGTGATGGTCGCGGTTGTCGCGGGAACCATTGCGATCACGATCGCGGCGCGGCGGGTGATGATTCAGATTCCGCAGCGAACTATGGCACGAGGACGGCAAAGAGAAGCGGCGAAGAACTTCATTCCGCTTCGTGTCAACGCGGCCGGCGTGATGCCGATCATCTTCGCGTCATCGGTAATCGTCGTTCCCGGCGCGATCGCGCAATTCAGCGGCAATGAGAACGCGCGCATCATGTCCGAGTACGTCCAGCCGGGTACATGGCTCTACTACGTGCTCTTCGCGATTCTCACCGTTTTCTTCACCTACTTCTATACGTCGATCATCTTCAATCCGGTCGACATCTCGGAGAATCTGAAGAAGCAGGGCGGTTTCATTCCGGGTGTGAAGCCTGGCGCCAAAACCGCGGACTACATCGATCACGTCGTCTCGCGGATCACTTTCCCGGGCGCGCTGTTCCTGACGTTCATCGCGCTCTTGCCGGTGTTCATTGCCGACATGATCAACGTGCCGTTCAGATTCGGTGGAACGTCGCTCCTGATCGTGGTTGGTGTCGCGCTCGACACCATGACGCAGGTGAACCAGCACCTGCTGCTCCGGAAATATGATGGCTTCATGAAGAAAGGCCGCGTTCGGTTCCGCGGTCGGGCGAGCAGCGGCTACTGAGCCGCGCGAAGTCTTCCCTGTTGCATATAGCCAGCGAAGGTTGATTTTCATTCGGAGGAGCCAAAGGCTCCTCCGAACTTTTTTCTCCGGACGAGACATGATCATAGTCCTCCTTGGGCCGCCAGGCGCCGGAAAGGGCACGCAGGCAGACAGACTCGCGGCGCGGCTTGGCATTCCGAAAATCGCGACGGGAGATGTGCTGCGCGCGGCCCTGCGCGACGGGACTCCTCGTGGAAAGGAGGCAAAGGCTTTCATGGACCGTGGAGATCTCGTCCCCGACTCGGTGATCCTCGGCATCCTCCAGGATGTGATGAATTCTCCCGCAACCGCGAAAGGCGCGATTCTCGACGGAGCAGTGCGCACAGTTCCCCAGGCGGAGGGCCTTGGGATCATGCTGGCCGAGATCGGGAAGAAGGTCGACAAGGTGCTCCTGTTCGATGTCGACGACGAGGAGCTGGTGAAGCGATTGAGCACGCGCACGGTTTGCGAGGGATGCCAGACGCCATATATGGGGCGTCTACCGGGCAGCGAATGCGAGAAGTGCGGCGGCAGGCTCGTTCGGCGAAAGGACGACGAGCCGGAAGCGATTCGCAACAGGCTCGAGGTGTATCGAAGCCAGACGGAGCCGGTGATAGATTGGTACAAGGACCAGAAGATGAAGGTCACGAAGGTGGATGCTGACGCCCCGGTCGACGAGGTCACAGCACGCGCGCTCGAAGCACTCGGCGAGTCCGAGAGTGGTGTGAAGACATGATTCAAATCAAGTCGCAGCGTGAGATCGAGATAATGGCGCGTGGAGGCGAGATTCTCGCCGCGACGGTGAAACTGCTCGAGGAGAGCGTGCGTCCCGGCATGACGACGATGGACCTCGACAAGATCGCGGACGATTTCATCCGCAGCCATCCAGGCGCGACGCCAGCGTTCAAGGGACTGTATAATTTTCCGGCGAGCATCTGCACTTCGATCAATCAGGAGATCGTGCACGGCATTCCCTCGAAGAAGCGAGCGATCGAAGAGGGGGACATCATCTCGATCGACATTGGGGTGAAGCTCGAGGGTTACTATACCGATTCGGCAACTACGGTCGCCGTCGGCCGCATCGATGACGAATCGAAAAAGCTTCTGGATGTAACGAAGCAGGCATTGGCGGCCGGCATCGAAGCAGCGACGCCGGAGAATCATTTGGGGGACATCGGCGCCGCGGTGCAGCAGGTAGTGGAGGCTGCGGGGTTCAGTGTCGTGCGAGATCTGGTGGGCCACGGTATCGGCGTAGGATTCCACGAGGATCCGCAGGTGCCGAACTATGGAAAACCGAAGCGCGGCGTACGGCTGCAGCCAGGGTTGACCATCGCCATCGAGCCGATGGTGAACGTCGGTGGGCCGGGAACGCGCACGATGCCGGACCGGTGGACCGTGGTGAGCGTCGATGGCACGCGCTCGGCGCATTTCGAGCATACGATCGCTATTACAGAGAAAGAACCCCGAGTCCTGACGGCACTACCTGGCTAAGCCGCGGACCTAGGACAGCGAGCGAGACGGCTCGTGTAACACCCTGAGTCTTTCTAAGTGAAGGAGGACTCATAGCTGGGAGGGCCGTTGGACCGGGACGATACTCATACGCAGGCGCTTCCAGGGTTGAGACTCGAGTCCTCGGCATATCCCACTCAACAAGCGCTGATCGAAGGGATTCGGTCAGGGGAAGATGGCGCCATTCGCCAGCTCTTCATCCTGTATACCCGCATGTTGGCTGAAGAGGCGAGAAAACTGAATGTCCCAGCGGCCGACCGTGAGCATCTCGTTTGTACTTTGCTGGACGATATCGTCATGCGCTTCATCGAGAGTCCAATAGTGCCGGCCGCTCTCACGACCTACGTCGTCAACACGTTGCGCAACCGGGTGAGAACTCATCATCGCGACTCAACTCGCGAGCGCGCGACGGACCAGGAAGCTTGCGCGGCGTATGGTACTTCAAACGAGATGGTTGTCGCGGAGTGCCACTCGGAGTACGGCATACGCACGTCGACAGGATCAGACGAAATCAGCTACTCCGCGCTCGGCGATAATGAGACTTGCGACT
>CADDZN010000262.1 GCA_902812375.1 bacterium
GTTTGAGGTCCCACGTATCGTCCGAGACGACTTGACGCATGCTCGGAATTAATGGCGGGCGGGATCTTTCTTGGGGGCAGCCGCTTCTTCTAGCCACTAACACCAAAGAGTTCTGGCTACCGAGACGGAAGTTTCATCCGGATGAAGCGGATTGATCGGATTTGCCGGATCGATCTCCGTGGAGCTCTGGTCTATAACACCAGGGCTCCTTTCTTTTTGTTATTTGCATTGAGACACTAGTGTGGCGGGCAGAAGCCAGCCCGAGCGGCTGTTCCTAAGAAAGATCTTAGCTCTGGCGAGATGCTCTCCTACGCCACGTTGAGCCAAAGCAGTATCCGATGCATCCGAGTAATCCGCTTCATCCGGAGGAAACTTCCGTCTCGGTGGCCAGAAATCTTTGGTGTTAGTGGCTAGAGATCTTCGGTGTTAGTGACTAGAGATCGTTGGTGTTAGTGGCCAGACGGATCGCTAATCTACTTTTGCGCTTCCGCCGCTTCTTTGCCCCGATAGTGCGCGTTCGTCATCATCACTATCGACGTCAACACAAGGAATAAAACAACTGCGCCAAGTACGAGGCCGGTTAGCGCCGCTCCGAGGTCGGTTTTCTTTTTCGTCGCCATTGCTACTTCGCCTCCGCGCCGTTGCTCACCCGCACCTTCGTCAGCGTGTCGTTCTGACTGATCTTCGGAACGACGTCCAGCCCCTCGACGACCTTTCCGAAAACCGTGTGAACGCCGTTGAGGTGTTTGGTGTTCTGTTCGTTGAGAACGATGAAGAACTGACTCCCGCCCGTGTTCTTTCCCGC
Source organism: bacterium (assembly GCA_902812375.1). Classification (GTDB taxonomy): domain Bacteria; phylum Gemmatimonadota; class Gemmatimonadetes; order Gemmatimonadales; family Gemmatimonadaceae; genus UBA4720. The sequence continues at coordinate 806 of CADDZN010000262.1, forward strand.
ATGCGCCATCGACAGCGCGCCCACCTGATGGGTATGTGGATTACCTTGCGTCTCGCAGTTGATTTTGTACCCGGGGCCACCGGTTCCCACTGGGCCTTTCGCGTGCACCCCGCCCTTCGAGTAAGGGTCGCCACCCTGCACGACGAAATCCTTGATGACGCGATGGAATTTGGTTCCGTCATAGAAGCCAGAGTTCGCGAGCTTCTCGAAGTTGGCGACGGTGTTCGGCGCTTCCTTGTCGTACAGCTCGGCGCGCATTACGCCGCGATTGGTTTCGATTGTTGCGAACTTTGTCATTGAGTTGCGGTGTTGGGTTGTGACCCGAAAACTAATCGAAATTCACTCACTTGAGAGCAACTGCAAAGGCAAACCGACAGAAAAAGAGAAAACGTCCGCCGTCAGCGGCTCGCTTCTGGCTTTCGGATTCCGCCGTGGTAAGTGCGCCGCTCATGTCGTTCCATCAACGCGCCGACGCACTCGGCGAATCGCTTCCTCCTCTGGGCGGCGAGGTCCGCGGTGGGCCGGCGGTCGCCGCGCGAAATTGCGGCGGCCTCTCCCTGCTCGCCTGAGCAAGCGCGCGACGCACTCCCTCCGCGTCGAAGTCTGTCGCGTAGACCGGAGTTCCAGGCTGTTGACGCCATGATTCGTCCAGTCCGCCCGCGTCGACCGGATCGAAGCCGAGCTCGTCGACGAGTCGCATCACGACCTCTTTTGCCCGCTTGTCGTCTCCCGCCACCGGAAGAGCGATCCGGTCAGGCGATCCCTTGGGCTTGCCGCGCTCCAGCAGATGCTGCGCGTAGATGTTGTTGAACGCCTTTATGACTGGGCGTCCGAGCTGGTCGGCGACCCACCTGCTCTCAGGCGTACCACTCTCGATTTCTTCGATCAACCCGTCGCGCTGCGGATAGTAGTTGCCCGTATCGACGATCACAGTGGTCGCCGGCGTATCCGCGAAGAGATCGCGCGGCAGCTTCGGAATGTTCTTCTCCGGGATAGTCACCACGACGACGTCTTGCGCCCGTGCTGCTTCTTTGACCGTGACAGCTTTGGCGCCCGTTTCGCTCGCTAAATCGGCGAGAGTTTGAGGCCCGCGCGAATTAGCTACCATTACCTGGTGACCGAGCGCCGAGAAGCGACGCGTGAGTGTGCCGCCGATATGACCGGCGCCGATGATACCGATTTCCATTGTTCCTCCGTGAGTGACGACACTCTATGGCTTTGCCCGAACCCACCAGACCAATGGATGCACGATCAGCGGGACCGCAACGTCAAGCAGTGCTCGATGGACAGATCTCGTTCAAGCTGCATATATCGCACTTTGGCGCCTTCGCGTCGCACACCCGTCGACCGTGAAAGATCAGCACATGCCCCAGCGTCGTCCAATCCTGTCTCGGAAAAAGAGGCATCAGGTCCTGTTCGATTTTCACCGGGTCGTTCTGCTTGCTCAGTCCGAGCCTGATGCTCAATCTGCCAACATGCGTATCCACGACGACGCCTTCATTACGATTGAACGCATTTCCAAGGATTACATTGGCGGTTTTGCGACCCACGCCCGGCAGCTTTACGAGATCTTCCATCGAGCATGGAACTTCACCGTCTTGCTTCTCGACGAGCGCCTTGCCGAGCGCGATCAGACTCTTCGCCTTGTTGCGGAAGAAACCGGTGCTCCTGATGATTTGCTCGAGCTGGTCCTGCCGGGCATCAGCGAGAGCGTACGCATTCGGGTACGTCCGGAACAGGATGGGCGTGACCATGTTGACGCGCTTGTCAGTGCACTGCGCGCTGAGGATTGTCGCCATCAATAACTGCAACGGCGTCTCGTAAGCGAGCTCGCAATGCGCGTCCGGATGCGCCGCGCGGAGACGTGACAGTACCTCGAGCGCGTGAGCCTTGAGCTGCTCTCCCCTTTTTACTTTTATGACACCCGATCTCATGTGCCTCGTCTGTTCCGCGCGAAAGCGAGAAATTCTCGCGCGCTCCGCGTGTTGAGGACGTCGCCTGCCTCGAGCCACGCTTTGCGCGCCATACCGATCCCAAAGTGAACATTGTCGAGACCATTAGTCGAGTGTGCATCAGGACCGATCTCGATTGTAACGCCGAGCTCTTTTGCGCGGCGACAGTAGCGCCAGTCGAGGTCGAGGCGGTGAGGATCGGCGTTTAGCTCCACAGCGGCTCCAACCGACGCGGCTTTCTCGAGTACCTCTTCGATCCTGATTGCGTACGGCTCCCGCGAGAGGAGAAGTCGTCCGGTTGGATGTGCGAGAATCGTCAGATGCGGATCATCCATCGCGTCCAGCACGCGCTTTGTCATCGTGTCTTCGTCCATGCTGAATCGGGAATGGATAGACCCGATGACAAAATCGAATTTGTCGAGTGTGGCGGAGTCATAGTCGAGTCTGCCATCAGCCAGAATATCGGCCTCGATTCCCTTGAGAATTCTGAAGTCTCTCGTTCGCGCATTGAGTCTGTCGATCTCTTCGTGCTGGAGTGCCAGCTTGTCGCGTTTGAGACCGCCCGCGTAAAACGCTGATTCAGAGTGATCAGTGATTCCGATGTAGCTCCAGCCTCGCTCGCGCGCGGCGCTCGCCATCTGCTCGATGGTCGCGCCGCCATCCGAATAATTGGAATGGCAGTGCAGCACACCGCGCAAATCGTCATAGGTAATAAGATTTGGCAGAGCACCCTCTGCGGCTGCCTCGACCTCGCCCATTCCCTCGCGCATCTCTGGCGGTATGGGCACGAGGTCGAGCTCGGCGAATAACGCCTCCTCGCTCCGGATGGGAACTCGTTTGCCCGCCCTCGTAAGCGAATTCCCGCTGATCTCGTAGCCCTTCTTTCTCGCGCGCGCTGTCATCTCCTCCACATGCTTGCTCGAACCTGTCGCGCGCCAAAGCGCTATGGGGTAGTCATCACTTCCAACGCAGTGCATGTCGAGATGCGTTCCATCTACGAAACGAAGTTGGATAGATCCGGAATCCCCAGCTTGCTGTGCTTTTGCAACACCGGGCGCGCGGCCGAACGACTCCGCCACTTTGATCGGATCGTGCACACATTCCGCGACAATATCGATGTCGGCGACGACCTCATTGTGTCGGCGGATCGAGCCCGCGACCTCGGCCCGCTTCACGTCGGGATGCTTCTCGACATTGGCCAGCAGCAGATGTGCTTCGACGGCAGCCTGCGGGAACCTCTCCAAATGTCCGCTGCGTCTCAGGATCTCAATGCCGCGTAAGATCTTGTCGGCAGTTTTCTTCCCGAACTTGGGAAGTGTGGCGAGCTGGCCGTTTTGGGCGACGCGCTCCAGGTCCTCGAGGTTTTGTACGCCGAGCTCGTTGTGAATGAGCTGGACCTTCGCGACGCTGAGGCCCGGGACGCGCATCAGGTCGAGCACACCTTGAGGCATGCCTTCGCGAAGGCGGTTCAGGTAGGATGACTCACCGGTTTCGACCAGCTCACGAACGACCGAAAGGGTCGCCGGACCTATTCCCGGAGTAGCGGCCAGCTCACCGGACTGGATGAGCGGAGCGAGGTCATCGGTATCAAGCGCGACGATAGCGCGCGCGGCACCCGCATATGCGCGGGCCTTGAATCTCTCTTCCCCTTTAGCTTCGAGCAGCGCGCCGATCTGTGACAGGACGTGGGCGGCGGTGCGGGAGTCCATCGCTCAATATAGGGCGGGATGCGGGATGCAGGATGCAGGATGCGGGATGCGGGATGCGGGATGCGGGATGCGGGATGCGGGAAAGCACTAAGGACCGCGCAGCTTTGTCGAAGCGGACTTTCCGCACGATCATCGGGCCCGAACGCGCGTCCCGCGTCCCGCGTCCCGCCTCAGCCCCCTTCTTCGATCCCCGCGTGGAAGGGCAACGTCTTCACGATCTCTTCGATCTGTTTCTGAATGAGCTCCAGCTCCTGGCTCGCCCCCTCCGAGTCAAGCA
>CADDZN010000263.1 GCA_902812375.1 bacterium
TCCTGTCGCCCGCAAATCGCCTGTCCCGCACTCGCCAACGGGCGTCGTCGAGCGCCGCGACCTGCTCGGCGGACTCATCCACGAATACAACCTCGCCGCCTGAACCGACTTTACGCACCCTTCAGGCCACCGTCGCATCGCGCGGGACGAGCCCGCGCGCAAACAGATAGTCGCGAACGGTCGGCTCGCGCGTTTCCGGCACGTCATGACGTGTCGTTTGACTCATAGCATCGCATGGTTAGCTCGGGAAACCGCGATGCGGAACGCAGCTGCGAGCGCTTCGTTTGCCTTCACCGCAGGAGCTTCACCAACCAAGACAGCGCTGCGAACAACTACCCGCGCGCCGCAACACCGACAATCGCGCACACGCGTTCAGCTATCTGCGTAGCCGACGGAATGATCGCATCCTCCAGCGTCGGGCTGTACGGAATGAGTAGGTCGTCGGGCAAGGTGACTGCGTCGGGTGGCGCATCTAACGCGATGCCTTCCATCGCGGCCTGCGCGATAACAGAACTGCCCCAACTTCCGAGCTGTACCTGCTCCTCGACCGTAATCAGGTGGCGGGTCTTCCGAACGCTGTCGAGGATCGTCGTCATGTCCATCGGCCGGACCCATTGGAGGTCGATGACCTCGGCGTCCACGCCGGCGAGCTCTAGCTCGGCTGCCGCGCGGAGTGCGCGCTGCACCATTAGGAGTGAGGCGACGATCGTCACGTCATTCCCAGGTCGCAGCACCTCCGCGGTCCCGACATCCATCGGTGCACTTCGGACGACTGGGCCTTTTACGCCATACAGACCCTTGTGCTCGAAGAACAGAACCGGATCCGGTTGCGCGATTGCAGTCCGCAAAACCGAATATGCGGCCTGTGGCGTTCCCGCAGTTGCCACTTTCAGCCCCGGCAGGCCGGAGTACCACGTTTCACCTGTCGCCGAATGCTGCGTTCCGAAGCGGCCCGTGGCGCCACCAATTGCCCGCACGGTGACAGGGACGTTGCACTGGCCGCCGGACATAAACCGAAACTTCGGCAGCTCGTTCACGATCGCATCGCCTGCGGACGGAAGGAAGTCGCTGAACATGATCTCGACGATTGGCCTGTAGCCGGTAACGGCTAGGCCGAGCGCGACACCGACAAAGCCGTTCTCGCAAATCGGCGTATCAAAGACTCGGTCTCTGCCGAAACGTTCAACAAGACCAACGCTCGTCTTGAAGACGCCGCCCGCGTCGGCCACATCTTCGCCGAGCAGGACCGTCGTGGCGTCATCCTCCAATGAGTCGGCCATCGCTTCGCGGATCGCGTCGCGGTACGACATCTCTGACGAGGCGGAGTTCATCTGAGTTCCCTGCTCGCATAGACGAACGCTCGCGCCGCGTCGAGAGTCGGCGGTGGACTCGCCGCGGCCGTTGCCGCAGCGTCGTCTATCTCCTTCTGAACGCGCACACGGATTTCGTGTGCTTCGTCATCCGACAGCACGCCCTCATCTCGTAGTCGGCGTTCGAGCAACGTCACCGGATCTCGCTCGAGCCACTTCTCAAGCTCGCCGGCCGATCGGTATTTGGCCGGATCGGTCCGCGAATGACCGCGGAACCTGTATGTCTTCATCTCGAGGAGGGAGGGCCCCTCATCGCCGCGCGCGTGAGCCACCGCCTCAAGCACAGCTTCATAGACGGCGTCGACATCTTGGCCGTCGACGATCCGGCTGCGAATGCCATTGGCCACGCCGCGTTGGGCGAGGTCGGTCACGGCCGTAGTCACCTGCAGCGGTGTGTATTCCGCATAAAGGTTGTTCTCAACAATAAAGACGACCGGAGCGTGCCACACAGCAGCCATGTTGAGAGCCTCGTGGAAGGTGCCAATGTTGGTTGCGCCGTCGCCACAGTAGGCAAGCGCTACTCGACCATCTCCGCGACGCTGCGCCGACAGCGCAGCACCAACGGCGACACTCAGTCCTGCACCAATGATCGCGAACGATCCGATCAGACCGCGCGAGAAGTCGGTGAGGTGCATCGATCCACCGACACCGTGACAGCAACCGATTGTCCGGCCCATCAACTCACCGAACGCCGCCTCCGGCGGCATCCCCCGCGCCAGCGCGTGGCCGTGGCCGCGGTACGTGATCGTCATGTAGTCGTCGTCAGACAGGGCCGCTGTTGAACCAACTGAAATCGCCTCCTGCCCCTGGCAAAGATGCGTTGTGCCCTCGACAAGGCCGTCCATGAAAAGTTCCTGCACCTTCTCCTCAAAGAACCGGATCGCAAGGATCCTTTCGAACCAGCCGCGCCGATCTACAGCGGACGGCGTTACATGCACGCGTCCCTCCTTCACGCTCATTCCCGGTCCTCGATTCTTTGTCTGACCGTGCCCAAGAAACGAGCTGCGTCGGCACCGTCTATCACGCGGTGGTCGGACGAGAGAGTCATAGTTAGGATCTTGCGACCCTGACGCTCGTCTCTCGCTGCCCCCATGGCCATCACCGCTACCTGGGGCGGCGTGATGATCGCCGTAAACCACGAAACGCCATACATCCCGAGGTTGCTAACCGTGAAGCCGCCGCGGACGAGCTCCTCGCGACGCAGCTTTCCGATAGCCGCGCGCGCGCGAAGATCTGCAATTCGCGCAGCGATCTCGTGCAGGGACAGCCCGTCCGCATCGAGTACGGCCGGCGCGAGCACGCCACCATCGAGGGCGACCGCAACAGACACGTCGACAGCTGAGAGCTCGATCAGTGTCTCGCCGTCCCAGACCGCGTTGAATCGTGGAAATGCCTTCATCGTGGTCGCGGTTTCCTGGACGACGAGCGCTGTTAGGGACACTCGTGGTTGTTGTGCGTGGAGCTCTTCAATCGCGGCTGTGACGTCGACGTCCATCGACACGAAGAAGTGGGGCGCCTCTCGCATGCTTCTGGACATCTGGTTCGCGACTGCGCGCCTGAGAGGTGTCCAATTAACGACGCGGCCGTTGGCGTCACTCATCTTCAACCTCGATGAAGGCGATCGTCTCGCCGACCGCTACCTCTGCACCCTCGCGGTGAACGATTTCGGTGAGGACGCCCGTTAAGACCGCTTCCATCTCAAGCGTCGTCTTGTCGGTTTCGATCTCCGCAATTGGTTCGCCGCGCGCCACGTGATCGCCGACGTCCTTGAGCCACGAAGCGATACGTCCGCTAGTCATATCTACGCCTAGGTTCGGCATCGTTACGGCATGCCTCGAGCTCATCCGACGCTCCATTCTTCGGACGTCTCGGGAAAGAAGTCGATGAGCTCGGGCGCTTCTCGGGTGAGCACCATGAACGTACGCGTGAACTCGATAACAACTTCCCGTCTCTGGTTGATGCCCCGTGTGCGTACGCCGACGATCCCGCACGATGGGCGCGACCTCGACGGCCGCACCGAGGTAATCGTGGACTCCGCCCATAGCGTGTCCCCTGCGAAAACGGGCTTTTGCAGCTTGACCTCGCCCCAGCCGAGGTTCGCGATGGCGTTCTCGCTCGTATCTCGGACCGAAAGTCCGAGTACGACCGCGAGCGTTAGCGTAGATACCACGAGCGGATACCTGAACTCGGTCTTCGCCGCGAACTCGTCGTTGAAATGAATCTGGTTCGTGTTCATCGTCAGCAGGGTGAACCACGTGTTGTCGGTCTCGGAAATCGTCCGGCCAAGTGAGCTCCGGAGGCAGTCGCCAACTGCGAAGTCTTCGAGGAACGGACCGCGCCTCCATGTCTGACCGGCCGTCATACGCGCGCGCTTTCAGGTGCGGCGTCTGTGACGGTGATCGCCCCCCGTGCTTCAAATCGCGCAATCTCCTCGTCCGTGTATCCCAGGTCGCGCAGGGTTGAGGTGGTGTGCTCTCCCAGGAAAGGCCCGCGCGCGACGTTCACCTCTGCCTCCGAGATCCGAAGCGGGCTTCGCATATGCCTCACGCGACCGAGGACGGGATGATCAACTTCAGGAAGACCACCACGGGCGTTGAGCTGGGGGTCAGCGAGCGCCGCGTCAATCGACTGGATCTTCGCTGCAGGGACGCCCGCGTCCGTCAGAAGCTGCACCCAGTGGCTGGCCGGCTCTCGCGCGAAGACGTCGCTGAGAATCTGAATCAGAGTCTCCCGGTTCTCGCGACGGCGCGCGAAGGTACAGAACCGCTCATCGCTCGCGAGATGATTAAGGCCGAGCGCCGTACACAGTCGGCGCCACAACGACTCCTTCGGGCAAGCCACGACGAACCATCCGTCTGCCGCTTCGAAGTTCTGGAACGGCACGATGCTCTGGTGCGCGGAGTTCCTGTGGCGTTCAGGCGAATAGCCGCGGCTCGATACCCATGTTCCGAGATACGTCAGCTGCGCTAGCGCGACTTCAAATAGCGAGAGATCCGCGTCACCGCCCCGCCCGGTCTTCCGCGCCCGCCAAACCGCGGCCACGATCGCCAACGCTGCGACGTACCCGCCACAGTAATCAACGAGAGAAAGACCACTCTTCACCGGTGGACCATCCGGCTCGCCAGTAACCGATTGCCATCCGGCGAGTCCTTGAAGCGTGTAGTCGTAGCCACCCTCCCGCGTCCGCGGGCCGTCGCGGCCAAAGCCTGTCAACGAACAACAGACGATCTCCGGCTTCACATGCTTCAGCTGGTTGTAGGTAAGTCCCAGACGCTGAGGCTGATCGCCGCGGAGGTTCGAGAAGACAGCATCCACCCGCATCACTAGACGCTCAAAAACCTCGCGACTCGTCGCGACGCGGAGGTCTAGCG
>CADDZN010000264.1 GCA_902812375.1 bacterium
CTGCAAAGTCAAAATATGACTACCGGCCGGGGGCTCACGGCGTGCCGGCTGGTGGCTCCGCGCTGGCTGCACCCGAGCGCGCATTGGCAAAGGGGGCACCAGAAAGTAAGGCTAACGCACATGGGTTCTGCGCTAGAATCGTGTCGCACTTTCATAAAATGAGCTTCCCTTTCCCCCTTCCGATCATGCGCAGTGAGGGACGGCCCGCGCGTAGCCCTGGGCCGGCACGCCGTGAGCCCCCGGCCGGTAGTCATATTTTGACTTTGCAGTTAGCCAGCCGCCGGTAGTCATATTTTGACTTTGCAGTTTTTCCGGAGCTACGCTTCCTTCTTCCGCCTCATCGGCGAAATCTCTAGGAGCGGCTGGGTGCCATTTGTGATGCACGACTCGGTCACCTTCACCTCGACGACATCATCGCGCCCCGGAAGGTCGAACATGACTTCCATTAACACTTCTTCGAGGATCGCCCGAAGGCCGCGAGCGCCAGTGCCGCGCTTGAGTGCCTTGGTCGCGATCGCGACCAGCGCGGCTTCGTCGAATGTGATCTTGACGTCCTCGAGGCCGAACAACTTCGCGTACTGCTTGGTAAGAGCGTTCTTGGGCTCTTTGAGAATGCGAACGAGCGCTTCTTCGTCGAGACCCTCGAGAGCGACTGTCACCGGAAGGCGGCCGACGAGCTCGGGAATCAAACCGTAGCGTAGCAGATCATCGGGCTCGACCTCGCTGAACATCTTGGTCTGAGCGAGCTTCTTCTCACGGGCGGCGGTGCCGTTGAACCCAATCTGCCGACGGCCGGTGCGAGCCTCGATGATTTTCTCGAGCCCGTCGAAAGCGCCACCGCAGATGAAGAGGATATCCTTGGTGTTGAGCTGAATGTACTCCTGCTGCGGGTGCTTACGCCCACCTTGAGGTGGAACCGAAGCGACAGTTCCTTCGATAATCTTTAACAGTGCCTGCTGGACCCCTTCGCCAGACACGTCACGCGTGATGCTCGGATTTTCGGATTTGCGGGCGATCTTGTCGATCTCATCGATGTAGACGATTCCGCGCTCGCACTCCGCGACATTGAAATCTCCGGCCTGAAGGAGTCGAACGAGAATGTTCTCGACGTCTTCGCCGACGTAGCCAGCTTCGGTGAGCGTCGTGGCGTCGGCAATCGTGAACGGGACGTCCAGAATGCGGGCCAAGGTCCGGGCCAGCAGCGTCTTCCCGACGCCGGTTGGTCCGATCAACAGAATGTTGGATTTGTCGAGCTCGACGTCGTCATCCTTGAGCGACGTGGAGTTGATGCGCTTGTAGTGATTGTAAACCGAAACGGCGAGTGCTTTCTTGGCCTGCTCCTGCCCGATCACATACTGGTCCAGAACGTCCTTGATCTCCTGCGGCGATGGGACCTGAGTGATCGCCTCAGCAACCTCGCGCTCCTCGTCCTCCGCCAAAATCTCATTGCATAGAGCGATACACTCGTTGCAGATGTAGACGGACGGCCCGGAGATGAACTTCCGGACGGAATCCTTGGATTTTCCGCAGAAGGAGCAACGAAGATGTTTCTCTTGGGACATGATCAGCGGGGAACGAGTGATGCGGCCTCGAAACGTCGACCAGCGAGGCCTACTGAAAGATACCTAACAGCCGTCGCGAAAACGGTCAAGCAACGAATCCGGGTGAGGACTTGTGAAGAAATTCACAAGTAACAATACCCCGGAAAATCACGCTTTCTTCAGTGCTTCTTCCATTTCTCCACGGTATGAGATCACGTTGTCGATCATTCCGTACTCCTTCGCTTCCTCAGCCGACATGAACCGGTCGCGGTCGGTGTCGCGCTCGATGCGCTCGACCGGCTGACCGGTGTGCTTGGCCATCAGCTTGTTCATCTGGGTCCGGAGGTGGATGATCTCCTTTGCCTGAATCTCGATGTCGGAAGCAGTGCCGCCCCCGCCGCCCTGTGAGGGCTGGTGAATCATGATTCGCGAGTGGGGAAGCGCAGATCTCTTTCCAGGCCGTCCCGCAGCCAGAAGGAATGCTCCCATGCTCGCCGCCAGACCCATGCAGTTGGTGTTCACGGGAGACTTGAGAAATTGCATCGTGTCGTAAATCGCAAGACCCGCCGACACGCTGCCGCCCGGAGAATTGATGTAGATGTGGATGTCGCGCTCCGGGTTGTCCGACTCCAGAAACAGGAGCTGGGCGATCACGATGTTGGCCACGTCATCGTTGATCGGCGTCCCGAGGAAAATGATGCGGTCCATGAGGAGACGCGAGAAAACGTCATAGGTGCGCTCACCACGGCTCGAGCGCTCGATGACGTAGGGCGTATAGATCGTCGGCATTGGTTCTTGTTCTTCCTTGTTAGGCATTAGTCGAAACGTCGTTTCTATCCATTAACCACTTGAAGACTTTGTCTTCGGTGATGCTGCGCTCCATTTCCTTGAGGCGCCCACTCTTCTCCATCTGGGCGTAGATCTGCCCTGGATTCACTCCACGTTTTTCGGCCTGCTCAGCGATGCGGTCGTCGAGATCCTTTTCGGTCGCCGTCAGGCCCTCCTTCTCGGCGATCGTCTCGATCACGAGATCGCGCCTGATCTGCCGTTCCGCCATCGAACGGAATTCTCCAGCGAATTGCTCGCGCTGGTCAGCAGGAACCTGATAGGCCTCGGCGTAGTTCTGAACGAACTGCTGAACCCAGCTCTTCGGAACATCGAAAGCGTTGGCGGAGATGATCTGATCGATGAGCTGCTGTCTCACCCCGGCCTCGATCTCATGCTCGGCGTGGCGCTCCATGTCAGAGCGAACGGCCTGCTTGAGAGCATCCAGCGACTCGAAATCTCCAACCTCGCGAGCAAAGGCATCGTCGAGCGGTGGCGCGGACTTCCGTTTCACTTCGTTCACCGTGATGCGAACGGTTTTTGTCTGGCCGCGCTGTGACTCATCAGGGAAATCGTCGGGCCATTTGACGGGCCGCTCCACGGTTTCCCCGGGAGCCGCAGTCATGATGAGCTCCTCGATGCCCGGAATTGCCTGGCCGGCACCCAACACGATCGGATAGCTCTTTCCTTCGGAGTCCTGCTCCCCCGACGCCGAAGTCGCGATCTGCACGTTGGCCATATCGCCGGGCATTGGCTTCTCGCTCACGGGCGTCCAGGTCGCTTTCTCATCGCGAAGCTGTTCCAACTGTTGGTTGACCTGCTCGTCGGTGACTCTGACGGCTGGGCGCTCGACGCGAAATCCGTTCGTCCGCGCGAGCTCGATGGTCGGCCGCACCTCGAGGTGCAGCTCGAACGTCAACGGCTTGCCTTCCTCGAACTTCAAGTCATGCACGTGCGGCTGTGCCGCTACTTTGATGCTTTCTTTTTCGACGAACTCCTGGTAGGCCTCGCGGACAAGTGTCTCGAGCGCTTCCTGACGGATAGCTTCACCGAACTTTTTGCGCACGACCGTCGCGGGCGCCTTGCCTGGGCGGAAGCCGGGAAGTCGCACAGTTGATGCGTAGCGTCGTGCCGCTTTTTCTTCGGCGTCCTTTACGGCTTCAACCGGAACCGAGACCTGGATATGGCGCTCGACCCCTTCCGACGCACGAGGTGTGAACTCGATTTTCATCTGCGCAATATAACAGAGGCGCGAAGGTCTGCGCGGCACCGCACTTGCTTTTGAAGGAACGCACAAAGCAATCGACAACCAGGTATAGTGCGGAGGAGATTATGCAGTTGGGCACCCTGAAGGACCTTTACGTAGACGAGCTCAAAGACCTTTACAGCGCAGAGAAGCAGCTCGTCAAGGCGCTGCCGAAAATGGCAAAGGCCGCGAACACTCCGGAGCTTCAGGAAGCTTTCCGGAATCATCTCAAGCAAACCGAGCAACACGTCGCCAGACTCGAGCAGATTTTTCAGGAGCTCGGAGTCAGCCCGCGCGGAAAGAAGTGTGTAGGAATGGAAGGACTGATCGAGGAAGGTAACGAGCTCATTAAGGATGAACCCGATCCTGACGTGCTCGATGCGGGATTGATCGACAAGGCACAGCACGTTGAGCATTATGAGATGGCTGGATACGGAACTGTCCGCACCTATGCGCGCCAGCTAGGCTTGGATAACCAGGCCGATCTGCTTCAGCAAACCCTGAACGAAGAGGGCGAAGCCGATCACCTGTTGACTCACCTGGCGGAGTCCGGCATCAACATGGAAGCCGGGGTCTAAATCGGCATCTCGGAGAGCGCGACATCCGCGGTGCGCAGTGAACTGGAGCGGGCGAGCTCGGACCTCGTTTATTCGAGTGAATCCGACCGCCCGTTCGATTTTTTTTCAGTTCCTTACCCGGGCCGGAACTCGGCGCCGCTGCCAGCAGATTTTCTTCGCCTGATCGGCGCGCCATCGAACACGCCGATCGCAGTTCGGTCGCTGCACGAGTTCTTTAACCGGCACACGGCAACGAGTGATCCCTATGACACCGGGGCGCAGAGGATTCGTCCGCGCTACGAGAATCTCGTCTCCCTGCTTGAGCGACGTCTGCGGGACGTGAAGGTGTATCGCGTTGGCAAAACGGAGATCGCGTGTTATGCGGTGGGCCTTGACGATCACGGAAATCTCGTCGGTCTCAAAACCGTGGCCATCGAGACCTGATGTCCGGGTTTCCCCGGTGGCAGGCTAAATAATCAAAAGCGTGCGCTGAATTGAGTCTTTCAAAAAGGCAGTAGTCGCTTGTAGATTCCGCGCGGGTAAAGGCTCCTCGACTCGACTACTCCCGC
>CADDZN010000265.1 GCA_902812375.1 bacterium
GCGTGGAGTCTTCGCCACCAGCTCGCCGATCATCTCCGAGAGCCGCTTCCGCGACCTCGAACAGACGGCGATCGAGGAAACCGGATTCCGCCTTCATCCTGCGACCGGCTTCGCCCACTCCGCAATAGATGCCGCCCTTCAACTGGAACCTGTGGCGCCTGAGGCGGTGCGACGGGTCGTCGTGACTGTGTCACCACCCATCGCGCTAGATCTCGCATCCAATCCCGTTCCGACCTCGGATGACGAAGCGTGGTGGAGCATCGAGCATGCGGTGGCAACTTGTTTGGTGGCGGGCACCGTCGAAAAACTTGCCAGCGGCCTGAGCCGGGATGACCGAGTGCTTCGCTTGGCCGGCCTTACCTCCGTGGAAGCTACCGAGGCCGGATGGTCGGCATCCGTCGAAATCGTGACCGAGGACGGCCTTAGATTCCGCCGTGAACAAGACGTTCCACGAGGCCACGGTCGTCACCGAGCAACAGACGGTGATCTGTGCGACAAGTGGAATCGGCTCACAGGTGGCGACGGGTCGTCGCTGCTCGAGATGCTGCTATCTGCAGCCCCTGAGGTGAAGTTGCCAGCAGTCGTCGAAGATGGACTGCACGAAGAACAGCGTCTAATCTGGCGCGAGATTATCGAGAGGAGTAGGGCTTCCCCAGATGCTGTGTGCTGAGTTTTCTCGGCTCGCCGTATGGCAGAGACATCTGCCGTCTGGGCGACGCTGGCGGTGAATAACAATCAGCCAAGTCTGGGCGTCCGTCCGAGGCTCGCCGACGTCGCGGCAGCCGCGGGCGTTACCGGTTCGATCGCATCTCGTGTCCTGAACGGCGATCCAACTCTCTCTGCGCGCCCTGAGACGCGCGAACGTGTTCTCGCAGCAGCTCAGCAGTTGGGCTATAGCCCCAATGCGTTCGCCCGCGGGCTCAGACAGTCGCGGACGATGACGATCGGCGTTGTGCTCCCGAATCTCGCCTATGCCGTCAATGCCGACATCATCAGGGGTGCAGAGCGCCGCGCGCTGGCAGAAGGCTACGTGGTGCTGATTGCGGATGCGGCGGAGCTGGGGCCAACCGGGACTGCATATCAACGACTGGTACTCGAAGGTCGCGTTGACGGACTGCTTCTCGCGAGCACTCTCGTGGGGGAGTCCAGAGCGAAGTCAACGCCGAAGCTTCCTCTTCCCGTTGTGTATGTCAATCGGCGCGGGCAGCGTCCGGGGGTCAGCGTCTCCGTTGACGACGAGCATGGCGTCGCGCTCGCGGTAGACCATCTCGTAAAGCTCGGACACTCAGCGCTCGGACAGATCGGCGGCCCTCGGGACGTCGACACGGCGCGCCGGCGCCGCACCGGCTTTCTCAAGCGCATGAAAGAGCACGGTCTGGTAGTGCGGAGGAACTGGATGATCGAAACCGCGCTGACCGAGTAAGGCGGGTTCGACGCGATGCAGCGCTTGCTCTCGTCCCGTCGCTTGCCGACGGGGATCGTCGCTTCGAGCTTCGCGGTAGCTGTCGGCGTCATGTCGGCGATTGATCGTGCTGGCCTCTCCGTCCCCGCGGACATTTCCGTCGTAGGCTTCCACGACGCACCGATTGCCGATTTCCTCGTGCCGCCGCTTACGACGGTTCGCATGCCGCTCGCAGAAATGGCCGAGGCTGCCGTCACTACGCTCAAGCAACTGATCGACGGTGGCACCGCTGAAGACGTCGTCGTCGACGAGCCCGCCCCGATGCTGATCGAGCGTGCTTCGACAGCGCGCCCACCCCGCTGATCAACGTCGCGTGCAGGAATGACCCGCCCTCTGCGCGCTCCCCTCTGCGCTCACCCGGGGGGAGCCCGCTACGCAAAAGCATGACGAAGCAGGCGGCGCAGGTTTCCGCCCATGATCGAAGCTCGCTCTGCCTCGGACCAGGGGAGTTCGCTTACCGCGTCGACAGCCTGAACAAACGACACATGGTCGAGTGCTGGCGAAAAGTCCGATCCCCAGTAGAGGCGGTCCGTTCCGAATGCCTCGACGGCGAGCTCCACGAATGGCCGCGCAGACGTGTGGGGGTAGTCGTGCGGCGGATCGGAGATCCCATAGAGCCCCGAGAGCTTTACTCCGATGTTTCCCGCTCCGGCCAGTGAGAGCAACGGGGACAGCGTGCGGCGCGTTTCCTCGGGTGTGGGATGCGTGCGGTATGCACCCGGATCTCCGAGATGGCTGATCAAGACGGCGCATCCCTCGAGTCGCCGCAAGGCATCGCCGACAGCCTGCAATAACGACGGAGCGGCATTGACACTCACTATCGATCGTCTGGCGGAGAGTGCCTCGACGGCTGCCTTCGGCCATGCCGACAGCCGGTTTGCGTCTTGCGCGCTTGAGAGATAGAGCGAGATTCCGACGAACGGCTTGCTCGGGAGGATCGGCGAGCCTGCGTGCGAGTAGGCGAGGGGAGCGATCCAACTGCTCGCAGCTGCCAGCGAGCCGATGTGGTGGCTGTTCCCTTGGTATCGATCGTCACCCTCGTACCCAACGACGAGTGCGAGGTCGATGTCGTGCTCCATCCGATACGAGTCGTAGACGGCGAGATCATCACCGCCGGAGCACGCGCGGCCGTAGCGTCCCACGAAGCCTCTACGAAAGAGATGTACATGAGCATCTGCGAGCGGCGTTTCGACAGAATACGTTCTGAGGACGGTGGCACTGCAGTCGGCGAACGCACCGAGCAAGAGCTAGCGATGGGCGCCGGTGCGGACTTTTTGCCCGCCCGCTCTCTGCTCTTCGTACCGGCCGACGACGCGCAAGGACTCAAGTCGGCGTTCCGATCCGGCGCAGATGCAGTTGTGGCCGACCTCGAAGACAGCGTGCCGGCTGACCGAAAGGCAGACGGCCGCAGAATTCTCGAAGAGCTGCTGCCGCGAGTGCCGTTTTCGCCGAAGCTCGTTCGAATCAACGCGCTCGAGTCGGATCAGGCCGCTGCCGACCTCGACCTCGTTGAGCGAATTCGGGTCGACGCACTTGTCGTGCCGAAGGCAACCACCGTGGTCGTCGAGGCTCTCGCTCCGCACGCGCTGCCGCTCCTCGCAGTGGTCGAATCCGCCCAGGGTCTACGTGAAGCGTACGAGATTGCCTCTTGTCGCTGCGTTGTCGCGCTCGTACTGGGGGCTTTCGACCTCAGTGTCGATCTCGGGCTGGAAACAAGAGAGGACGCGTCGGAAATCCTCTACGCACGATCGAAGCTCGTCGTCGACTCGGTGGCCGCAGGCATCGGCAGGCCGTTCGACCGCGTCTATCCGGGGACGGACCTGCAGGGTCTCGAGGCGGATGCCCGCCTGGCGCGTTCGCTTGGTCTTGTCGGAAAGGCGTGTCTCGATTCCGAACACGCGAGGCTGCTCAACAGCGTCTTCAGCTGACGACTCGGCGCTGGCGTTGCTCGCTCAATGCTCCAGCGCGGCGCGCGTGACTGCTGAGAGGCGTTGCGCTCCCTCTTCTGCCTCCTCAACGCTGGGAAAACTGAACGAGATGCGTGCGCTGCTTCGCCCACCGTCCTCGGGGAAGAAGCTTGATCCGGGAACGAAGGTGACACCGGCAGCCTGCGCCCTTTCGTTGAGCGCAATCGCATTTAGCGGGGCGGGGAAGTCGAGCCAGAGGAAGTACCCACCGCTTGGCCGAGTCCAGCGCGTTCCGGGGGGCATGCCGATTTCGAAGGCTGCCATGACAGCATCTCGCCGAGCGCGCAGGGCTTGGGTGACAGAACGAACATGAGGCTCGAGGTAGCCGCCGCTCACGAACTCGAAGAGCTGCGCCTGCGAGAGCAGTGGTGGCGAAAGGTACGTCTTGGTTGCGAGCCCTTCGAGTGACGAAACGAGGTGCTCCGGCACCAGGAAGTAACCGACGCGCAGGCCGGGGGAGACCGTTTTCGAAAAGGACGAGGAGAAGAGTGCGAGGTCGGACCGGCCACGCCGACGCAGGAGGTCGTAGATGTGTGGGGGCGGCGTCTCGTCGATGCCGAGGGCGCCATAGGGATCGTCTTCGAAGACGAGGAGATCGCATGCATCAGCAAGTTCGGCAAGCTCCATCCGCATGCTCTCCGTCAGCGAGGTGCCCGTGGGGTTGTGGAAGGTCGGGATGCTGTAGAAAAAGCATGGCCTCTCGGGTTGTTGCAATGCGAGTTCGCGCAACTGGTCCAGATCCAGCCCAACGGCGGTTCGAGCGATCGGGGAGATCTCGACTTCGACGTCTCGGAGAGCCGTCAACATTCGGTCGTACGTTGGCACCTCGACGATCGCTCTCGCGCCCGCGCGGCCAAAGTGCCTCACGACGAGATTGAGTCCAATGAGCGAACCCGGGGTCAACAGCACCCGCTCGGGAGTGGTGCCATGACGGTTAGCCAGCCAGCTGCGCATCGGCTCGTAGCCTCCTGGGGGGCCATAATTGAGCGCTACCCGACCGCTATGCAGCACTGCACGACGTGCACATTCGGCGAGCTGCTCGAACGGGAACAAGTCCGGCGACGGAATCCCCCGCGCGAACGAAATCGTGCCAACCGCCGGCACAACGCTCAACGAGCCACCGGCGTCGAAACCAGCCTTGGTAGCCGCTGAGAGGCCGCGAACTTCGGGGTCGCTCGGCTGCCGAAGTGCATCATCGTCGACCGGCCAAATGCGGCATCGAACCGGCGATGGTACAGGGACCGCACCTCGGCGC